>NZ_JBDGDM010000020.1:0-69903 GCF_040908885.1 Ruminococcus sp. RTP21358st1_G6_RTP21358_211008 | reverse complement strand
TCGCCTTGGTAGGCCGCTGCCCTGCCAACTAGCTAATCCAACGCGGGTCCATCTTATACCACCGGAGTTTTTCACACCGAACCATGCGGTTCTGTGCGCTTATGCGGTATTAGCAGCCATTTCTGGCTGTTATCCCCCAGTATAAGGCAGGTTACCCACGCGTTACTCACCCGTCCGCCACTAGAAACAAGCTAAATCTGCCGAAGCTTCAATAAAATGTTTCCCGTTCGACTTGCATGTGTTAAGCACGCCGCCAGCGTTCATCCTGAGCCAGGATCAAACTCTCTGATAAAGTGTTTGATGTACTCAAGACAACCAACTAGCTTAGTTATCTCTCGTCATTACTGTTATAAAAAGTTCATTCATTTGAATGATGATTCGTTAAGAATTTTCGAGAATCGTATGTGTTTCACTGTTTAGTTATCAAGGTTGTTTTGCTGTCATCTCTTTGCGACAGCTTGTTTATTTTACCTCATCTCTTTTTGTTTGTCAAGAACTTTTTTAAGTTTTTTCAAAACTTTTTTGATGAAGTTTTTTGTCTTTATTGACGACTTGTCTACTTTACCACAAGTAGAAAGCTTTGTCAACCACTTTTTTGATTTTTTTAAATTTAAAATTTTAAAAAATCAAAAGCGGAGAAGGAGGGATTTGAACCCTCGCGCCGCGTTAACGACCTATACCCTTAGCAGGGGCACCTCTTCGGCCTCTTGAGTACTTCTCCAGTCTCCGAACTACTTAACCAATGTTAAATTGTGGAGTTGCGCATCTTTCGTAGCGCATTTGTTATTATACTTAAAAGATCACTTCTTGTCAACATCTTTTTTAAGTTTTTTATTTTTTATGAGAATTTCGGTGCGAAATCATGCAAATGCATGATTTCTGTGCATCGCGAAGCGTTTACTGGTTACGAAGTGAACAGTTACTATTTTCATTCGCCCGGATAGTCTCTTCAATTCTTCTTTTTACCTCTGCGGCAATCTCAGTTGATTTCATATCTTTATATTCTTCATATTCCACGGGCTTCAGAAAATGCACTTGAACATTCAGCATTTTTGCAGAACCGGTATCAAATGCTTTATAAGAATCAATCAATGCAACCGGTACAATCGGACATTTTGCTTTCATGGCAGCCTTAAAACTTCCGCCTTTAAATTCCTGAGGATGGTTTCCATTTTTGCTTCTGGTCCCTTCTGCAAAAATAAGATAATTTCTTCCTGCTTTTACTTCTTTCGTTACATTAATGATCACCTGCATAGATTGTTTAATATCTTCCCTGTCAATCAAAAATGCCTTCATACATGAAAATACCTGCTTCAAAAACGGTACATTTCCAACTTCCTTCTTTGCAACTACTGAAAAAGGTACCGGGCAGACCTCCATTATGGCAAGCACGTCATACAATCCCTGGTGATTCGGATAAAACATAAATCCATTTTGCGAAGGTATATTTTCTACTCCATGGCCGTCTATATGAAGATTTCCTCCACGATTAGCTGCATGGTCAATTTTTTTCAACATGGCATAGCGCTGTTCCTCTGTGTATTTATCCACATGCGCAGCATACCAGTTCAGCATGATCCAATAATATGGTACGAATATAATATTCTTCAGTACCATTACAATGATTCTTTTCATTTCCAAGCTCCTTTCCTCTATGCAAAACTCCTCAGTGAGATAAAAATATTTTTTCGGTTTCATATCAGATCACGATATGAAAAAGGGCCACTGCAAGATTCAATCATCCTGCAGCAGCCTCCCTTCTACTCTGCATCCAGCTTATTTGCAATTTTCTCCTCATACCCCGGGTTCTTTTTGATAAATACATTGTATGCTTTCGTATAAGTCTTATAAGAATCTGCAGTCATAAACTTGGCATAGTCATCCGCAGCCTGATTCCGCAGATCATCTGTGATCTCGGAAGATGACATTACATAGTATTTACCATCTTTTTTCTCCGTCATATAGGTTCCTACGCATGGATACTCCTGGTCATTTTCCAATACCAGATTGTAAATAATGTACACGTAAGTATAGTCACCGTTTTCGGAAAGAATATCGCACTGTTCCACCTTTACTTTTGTTGGATTATGAGCAGCAAAATATTTCAAAGTAGCATCAATCTCATTCTGCAGAAGTTCATTGGTATCCTTTTCCTGAGAATAACACTGCTTCACCTTCTTCTCACTTCCGCTTACATAATTCTTTATGAGGGCTTCCACTACTCCCTCCGGCGATTTATGATTTACGCCGCATCCGGACATTGCCATGATAAACATCATGGCAATACCCAGGATTAAAATTCTGGTTCTTTTTTTCATACTTCACAGATTCCTTTATTCTGCATCATTTGTATCCTGTGAATCCTCTTCTTCAAAAACTTCCTCAGTCTCCTCAGTCGGCTCCTCACTGCTGCCGTTCTCCGTATTTCCCTCTGCTTTCTCGCGAACCTTGGCAAGACTTGCCACTGTTACACCCTCATCCAGATTGATCAGCTTCACTCCGGAAGTGATTCTTCCAAGAATAGAAATTCCGGCACAGGTAATACGAATAATGATTCCTTCTGTAGTGATCATCATAATCTCGTTTTCTTCATTGACAGCTTTAGCACCAATCACATTACCGGTTTTCTCGGTGATCTTGTAACACTTCACACCCTTACCTCCACGGTTCTGGCAGGTAAATTCACTCATAGCAGTACGTTTGCCCATACCATTTTCAGATACTACAAGCAGGTAATCTCCCTGAGAATTCAGCTGCATTGCCACAACCTCATCTCCAGGATCAAGATTCATACCACGAACACCCATGGAGCTTCTTCCGGTACTTCTTACATCAGTCTCCTTGAAACGGATGCACATACCGTCTTTCGTTACAAGCATAATATCTTTTGTATCGTCTGTAGCCTTAACTTCAATAAGCTCATCATCATCACGAAGTGTGATTGCCACAAGACCTGTCTTACGTACATTTGCATATTCTTCCATAGGTGTCTTCTTCACAAGACCAGCCTTAGTTGCCATAACCAGATACTTGCCTTCTTCGAATTTACGCATAGGAATAACAGATGTAATGCGCTCACCTGGCATAAGCTGCAGAAGATTGACAATTGCAGTACCTCTTGCAGTTCTTCCTGCCTCAGGGATCTCGTATGCTTTCAGTCTGTATACACGTCCTGTATTGGTAAAGAACATCAGATAATGGTGAGTAGTAGTCATAAGCAGTTCTTCAATGTAATCGTCATCGATGGTCTGCATTCCCTTGATTCCACGTCCACCTCTGTTCTGGCTGCGGAAATTATCTACAGTCATTCTCTTGATATAACCAAGTTTTGTCATAGTAATGACCGTATTTTCCCTTGGAATCAGATCTTCTGTGGAAAGATCATAGACATCATATCCGATGGCAGTTCTTCTCTCATCGCCGTATTTGTCAGCAATTGCGAGGATTTCTTCCCTTACAACACGAAGAAGGAGATTTCTGTCTGCAAGAATTGCCAGGAATTTGCGGATCTTCTCCTCTAATTCTGCATATTCTGCTTCCAGCTTCTCTCTTTCCAAACCGGTGAGAGCTCTCAGACGCATATCTACAATAGCCTGGGCCTGCACATCCGTCAGTTCGAATCTGTCCATCAATTCCTGCTTCGCAATCTGAACGTTGCGGGCAGCACGAATGATCCTGATAACTTCGTCGATATTATCCAGGGCTTTCAGCAAGCCTTCCAAAATGTGGGCACGTTCCTGTGCTTTATTCAGATCATATTTGGTTCTTCTGGTAACAACGTCCTCCTGATGAGCCAGATAATGCTCCAGAAGCGCTTTCAGATTCAGTACCTTTGGTACAAGGCTGTCGCCCTGGGGTACCACACAAAGCATGATAACGCCAAAAGTATCCTGCAGCTGGGTATGCTTGTACAGCTGATTCAGAACAACATTTGCATTGGCATCTTTACGCAGGTCAATACAAATACGCATTCCCTCACGGCTGGAATGATCATTCAGGTCGGTAATTCCATCAATCTTTTTATCACGGACAAGCTCTGCGATCTTCTCGATCAGCCGGGCTTTATTTACCAGATATGGAAGCTCCGTGACGATAATACGTGATTTTCCATTTGGTAAGGTCTCAATATTTGATACTGCACGTACACGGATCTTTCCGCGGCCTGTGCGGTATGCTTCCTCGATTCCCCTTCTTCCGAGAATAGTAGCTCCTGTAGGGAAATCCGGGCCTTTTACAACGTCAAGAAGCTCTTCAATTGTGGTTTCTCTCTGCTCCTCGATGGTATTGTCAATAATTTTTACAACAGCATTAATAACCTCACGAAGATTGTGAGGCGGAATATTGGTAGCCATACCAACAGCAATACCTGTAGTACCATTGACCAACAGGTTCGGGAATCTGGAAGGAAGCACCTTTGGCTCTCTCTCAGTTTCATCAAAGTTTGGCTGGAAGTCTACAGTATCTTTATTAATGTCAGCAAGCATCTCCATAGAAATTTTGCTCAGGCGGGCCTCAGTGTATCGCATGGCAGCTGCGCCGTCGCCGTCCACAGAACCGAAGTTTCCATGTCCGTCAACAAGAGTATAGCGGAAAGACCAGTCCTGTGCCATATTTACAAGTGCTCCGTAAATAGAGCTGTCACCATGAGGATGATACTTACCCATGGTATCACCAACGATACGGGCACATTTACGATGTGGCTTATCCGGACCGTTGTTCAATTCGATCATAGAATACAGCACTCTACGCTGTACCGGTTTCAAACCATCTCTTACATCAGGAAGCGCTCTTGAAGCAATAACGCTCATAGCATATTCGATGTAAGATTCTTTCATGGTTTTCTCCAGATCCACATCATGGACCTGGTCAAAAATCTTGTCATCCATATTGTTCTATCTCCCCTAGATATCCAGATTCTTTACAAAGCGTGCATTCTCTTCGATAAATTCACGTCTTGGTTCTACCTTGTCACCCATAAGTGTGGTAAATACAAGGTCAATTTCGGAGGTAGCTGCCTCATCCATTGTAACGCGGAGAAGAATACGCTTCTCCGGATCCATGGTAGTCTCCCAAAGCTGCTCTGCATCCATCTCTCCCAGACCTTTGTAACGCTGGATCTTATTGTTGGAGTCTCGTCCTATCTCTGTAAGGATGGCGTTCAGCTCATCGTCATCATAAGCGTACCATACCTTCTTGTTCTTCTCGATCTTGTACAGCGGCGGCTGTGCCAGATATACATAGCCCTGCTTGATCAGTTCCGGCATAAATCTGTACAGGAATGTAAGAAGCAGTGTGGCAATGTGGGCACCGTCAACATCGGCATCAGTCATAATGATGATCTTGTGATATCTCAGTTTGGAAATATCGAAATCATCATGAATACCGGTACCAAAGGCTGTGATCATAGCCTTGATCTCTTTGTTTGCATAAATCTTGTCCAGACGGGCTTTCTCTACGTTCAGAATTTTTCCACGAAGAGGAAGGATAGCCTGTGTAGCACGGTTACGTGCTGTCTTCGCAGAACCACCCGCGGAATCACCCTCTACGATATAGATTTCGCAATTCTCCGGATTCTTGTCCGAGCAATCGGCAAGCTTGCCTGGAAGGGACATACTGTCAAGGGCAGACTTCCTTCTGGTAAGATCTCGGGCCTTACGCGCTGCCTCTCTGGCTCTCTGGGCAAGTACAGACTTCTCTACGGTTGCCTTGGCTACAGCAGGATTCTGTTCCAGAAAAATCTCCAGCTGTTTGCTTACAACACTGTCTACAGCTCCTCTGGCCTCACTGTTGCCAAGTTTCTGCTTCGTCTGGCCTTCAAACTGCGGATTGCCAATTTTAACGCTGACAATGGCTGTCAGGCCTTCTCGGATATCATCACCGGAAAGGTTTGGCTCGCTGTCCTTGAGAAGCTTATTCTTTCTGGCGTAATCGTTAAATGTGTTTGTAATGGCATTTCTGAAACCGGTAATATGGGTACCGCCTTCAGGAGTATTAATATTGTTTACAAATCCGTAAGTATTCTCTGTATAAGAATCATTGTGCTGCATGGCAACTTCAACCGCCACACCGTCCTTCTCACCCTCACAGTAAATGATCTCCGGATAAAGAGCTTCTTTACTTCTGTTCAGATAAGTTACAAATTCACGGATACCACCTTCATAGTGGAAAGTTTTCTCCCTTTCCATACCTTCCCGCTTGTCAGTAAGAATGATCTTCAGACCTTTGGTAAGAAAAGCCATTTCACGAAGACGCTGTTTCAGGATATCGTAATCGTATACAGTCTCCTCGAATATCTGCTTGTCCGGGAGGAAAGTAACAGTAGTTCCGGTAGAATCACCACATTCTCCAACTTCCTTAAGCGGATACATTGTCTTACCACGCTCGTAACGCTGCTCATATCTCTTTCCATCTCTGCAGATTGATACTTCAAGCCATTCAGAAAGTGCATTAACAACGGATGCACCTACTCCGTGAAGACCTCCTGATACCTTGTATCCTCCACCGCCAAACTTACCGCCGGCATGAAGAATGGTAAATACCACCTCTACAGCTGGAATGCCGGCTTTATGATTGATTCCTACCGGAATGCCTCGTCCATTGTCTACAACTGTGATGGAGTTATCAGGATTGATCGCTACATTTATTTCTGTACAGTAACCAGCCAGTGCCTCATCTACGGCATTGTCCACGATTTCGTATACAAGATGATGGAGACCACGGCTGGATGTACTTCCAATGTACATACCAGGTCTCTTACGTACGGCTTCCAGACCCTCCAGAATCTGGATTTGGTCCGCTCCGTATTCTGTATTTGTTTCGCCCATGATATTCCTCCTGTTATGATCTATTAAAAAGTTACAGGAATTTACGGCTCATTTCTGCTGCCAGATCTCATTCCTGTTTTTGCGCATAAAAATACAGATTTATTATAGCACAAAATCCCCGTTTTTGCCAGTTAAAAGCCATTTCAAGATGTAAAAAAAACGGCGTATTTTCAACGGATATCCGTCAAAAATACGCCTTATCTCCCCCTATATGTCTGCTTGTCAGGAATAACACCTGCCAGAACAGTTTCTTCTCTATTTTTGCAGCAAAAGCGCCTGGTAAATATCTCTTTTTGTCACACCTCGATCCTTTGCAACCATCTTCATTGCCTCTTTGCGTGCGATCCCCTGATTCTCATAAATCGCCATATGTTCCTCAATGGAGATGTCTCTCCAGGATTCCTGTGACTCCTGTTCCATTTCCTTTCGGCTTCTGCCCTCGATCACCAGGACACACTCTCCAAGGGGCTTCTGATCTTTGTAAAAAGCAATCAGATCTTCGATTGTTGTCCGAAATGCCGTTTCATACTTCTTGGTAAGCTCACGGCAAAGAGTCATTCTGCGGTTTCCAAGAGCCTGGTACAATTCCTGCAGGGTACCAACCAAGTGATGGGGTGCCTCATAAAGGATGATGGTGCGGGTTTCGTTTTTCAACTCTTCCAGAATGGCTTTCCTCTCTTTTTTATCCGGAGGTAAAAAGGCCTCGAATGCAAATCTGCGGGTGGAAAGTCCGGACAGGGTAAGAGCCGTGATGCATGCTGCCGGGCCTGGAAGCGAAGTTACTTCAATTCCGGCATCGTAACACATAGCAGCCAATACTTCCCCTGGGTCAGAAATTCCAGGTGTTCCCGCATCTGTGATCAGAGCCACATTCAGACCCTCCTGCATTTTCTCAATGAGGGTGTAGGCTTTCTCCACTTTGTTGTACTCATGGTAACTGGTCATTGGAGTTTTTATGTCAAAATGATTGAGAAGCTTGATACTGTTGCGGGTGTCTTCCGCAGCGATCAGATCCACTTCCTTCAGAACACGGAGCACGCGAAGCGTAATATCCTCCAGATTTCCGATTGGCGTGGCACATAGATATAATTTACCACTCATATTTTTCTCCCTTCTGCAATCATCTGTTTTTCATTTTTTATTTGCGATCTTTTTAAATCATATCGTACATTTCCAGAATGTCCTTTGTATAGACTCCCGGCTTCTCATACACGATCAGCGGTCTTTCCACAGTAATCCGGGAATTGCCGCCTTTCAGGGCTTCTATGAGCACCATATTAGGCTCCCTGTCAATGTATGGATAAACAAGCTGCATACGCTTAGGCTCCAGCTTATATTTCGTCAAAACCTGCATAATTTCTGTCAGTCTGAACGGTCTGTGTACCATGTAAAAACGTCCTCTGTCTCCAAGAAGCTTCGAAGCCTGGCTTACCACATCCTCAAGAGTACAAAGGATCTCATGTCGGGCGATTGCCTTTGGCATATGCGGATTGGTCAGTCCATGCTGCCCGATCATATAGGGCGGATTGCAGGTGACAACATGAAAAGAAGCTGCCCCGAAAATACTGACAGCCTCCTTAATATCACCTTGTCTGATACTGACCCTGTCCTCCAGGTTATTGTATTTCACACTTCTTGCCGCCATTTCAGCACACTCTTCCTGGATTTCCAGACCTGTGAAATGCTCTCCCACAGTCTTGGAAGCAAGGAGTACCGGAATAATACCAGTTCCCGTTCCCATATCGAGAACCTTCTCTCCCTTCTTCACTCTGGCAAACCCAGATAAAAGAACAGCGTCCATACCGAAGCAGAATTTCCGGGGATCCTGAATGATATAATAGCCATTCTGCAGATCATCTACCCGCTCATTCTCCTTCACAAGATCATTA
This sequence comes from Ruminococcus sp. RTP21358st1_G6_RTP21358_211008, assembly GCF_040908885.1. Classification (NCBI taxonomy): domain Bacteria; kingdom Bacillati; phylum Bacillota; class Clostridia; order Eubacteriales; family Oscillospiraceae; genus Ruminococcus; species Ruminococcus sp. RTP21358st1_G6_RTP21358_211008. The sequence goes on along the minus strand of NZ_JBDGDM010000020.1, from coordinate 61,190 downwards.
ATCATCTAATTTGGAATCTCCCTTTTTATCTTCAAGATCCTTCAGTTCCTTTAATTCCTGTTCAGAGACTTTTACTTTCTTTTTTCTGGAACGGAATTTCAGTTCGCCTACAGGGAATTCCTGAATTTCTTTCTCATCACCAATTTCTACTACTACCTTTACAAGCTGGCGGAGTACATTTACACTCTGTACATTGCCCTGGATTCCGTCTGGAGTAGTTACCGTATCTCCGATTCCCGGAAGTCTGCGATTCAGCTCCTCATAGGTCTCCTGCTCATTCTTCAGACAGCACATCAGTCTTCCGCATACACCTGAAATCTTCGTCTGGTTCAGAGAGAGATTCTGTTCCTTGGCCATTCGGATGGATACAGGTGCAAACTCGGAAAGATAAGTATGACAGCAGAGACATCTGCCGCAGATACCGATTCCTCCAAGAATTTTTGTTTCATCTCTTACACCAATCTGGCGAAGTTCAATTCTTGTCTTAAAAATAGATGCAAGATCCTTTACCAGCTGGCGAAAATCAATTCTGCCGTCTGCTGTAAAGTAAAACAACACTTTATTGTTATCAAAAGTATACTCTGCGTCAATCAGCTTCATCTCAAGTCCATGCTCGCGAATCTTCTTCTGGCAGATCTTGAAAGCGTCCCTCTCACGCTCCCTGTTATACTTCTCTCTTTCATCATCGTCCTTGGTAGCCACACGAAGCACTTCCTTCAAAGGATGTACCACCTGGTCATCCACCACATCCTTAGGTGCAAGCACCACCTTTCCATACTCAACACCGCGGGCAGTCTCCACAATTACATGATCGCCCGGTTTCACTTTATAGTTCTTCGGATTGAAGTAATAGATCTTACCTACATTCCGAAATCTTACGCCTACTACTTTTGCCATTCTATTTCTCCCTGATTGTAAGGAACAGAAGCTCAAGAGCAAGTTCTGTATTTACATTGGCACGAAGACGTACTTTTGTTTTCTCCAGTGCATCCAGAATCTTCTCCAGGTTCTCATAGGAACGCTGGCTTGCCTGTTCCCTTATATAATTTATTTCCTGCTTAAATACAAGATTATCAACTTCCCGTGTAGCCTTAAACATCAGTACATCACGGAACCAGAACTGGAAAAGATCCAGATAGTCACTGATGTTCTGCTTGTCATTGGAAAGCTCCTTGATTGCTTCTGTAAGCTCATATACTTCCATTCCGTCTGCATTCTTCAGGATGCGGAGTGCATTCTGGGTCATATCTGCAAACTCCTGGGAAGTAGCTACCTGTTTCGCTCTGCCAATACTGCCATGAGCATAGGAAGCATCGATCTCAGCCTGATAATCCGGTATATGGAGATGCTCCATCAGGTACTTCTTTACCAGACCGTCATCTACAACCTTCAGATCCAGACGTACACATCTGGAACGAATGGTCGGCAGCAGAGCATCAATATTGCTTGTGAGAAGCATGATAACTGCATATTCCGGCGGCTCTTCAATGGTCTTCAGAAGAGCATTCTGTGCCTGGGGATTCATCAGCTCTGCATTTGCCACAATATAAATCTTGTATGGGCTGCAGTATGGCTTAATATCCACATCATTGATAATCTGTTCCCTGATTTCGTCAATTGTAATCACATTTGGCTTCTCATGGGTCACCATAATGATATCCGGGTGATTCTTACCGATTGCCTTCTTGCAGGAATCACAATGTCCGCAAGGCTCCGTACCGCCCTCTTCACACTGCAATGTCATCGCATAGGTTCCTGCCAGCAATTTCTTTCCAGAACCAGGGTCACCTGTAAAAATATACGAATGGGACACTTTCTCTGTCTGTATGGCATTCTTCAAATGTCTGATTATCTCTTCATGTCCTATAATGTCGTTAAACCCTAACATCGGAATCACCTCACCCTATCATTTTCGCTATTGTCAAAGGCTGCGGTCAGCACCCCTGCATAGCTTATTTTGTACAAATACACTCTAAATGTATTTACCCTTTAATTCTATCATGTACGACAAAATCATGCTATAGTTTTTTGTGAATTTATTCACTTATCAACAAAAAATGTGTTACTGTTCACTCCGTGACCAGTAACGCGCTTCGCGATGCACATTATGCCTGTCTAATATATTCAGCAATTTCTTCTACACATTCCTCCAGATCAACATTCTGGAATTTTCTCGTAATCCCGGCAGCAGCAATTTTTTCTTCGGAAAAATCCTCCTGATCTGCAAGAAATCTTCTGCACATTTCCTCATAGCGGGGTATCTCCTGACCACGCTCTCTTTTCAATGCTCTTGCAAGACGCTCTCCGTCCTCCACTTCGATATAAACAGGACAAACATTCTCTTTTCCATAGTATTCTCTCATTTTCACATAAGATTCAAGTGTACCGATTCCCAGATAGTCAGCATTTTCCAAATCCACCTGACCGTCATCTGCTGTAAAATAGTTCCAGATTCCATATACTGTGTGATAAGCTCTGGCCTCGATCAGATTCCCGCTGCTTCGAAATTCTTCCAGCTTTTTATCATCCACAAAATAGTACTGTTTACCATTCTCTTCCTCTGCACGGATTGGGCGGGTAGTATAAAGAACCAGCTTCTTAAGTCCCAATCCCTCATGTGCTGCCAGCCTGGCATATATATGATCCTTACCAGATGCGCTTTTTCCCATAATGTAAAATATTTTTCCCATAATGTATCAGGCAGGGGTTACACCTCTGCCTGCTCCTTTACTACGCTTATTGTTTCGTTATTTTCTCCGCAAAGACCGTGAAGATTCAGCCCCCGCTCCATATATCTTCTCACATTCCTTGTAAAAAGTCCAGTAATCTGTTCGCCTGGAACAATAATGGGAATTCCCGGCGGATAAAGATATACAAATTCTGCGGCAATTTTCCCTGCACTTTCTTCCAGAAGACAAAGCTGGGATGGGGCATCCATTGCCCTGGAAATGGACATAAGCTGCTTCATAGGACCACACTTGCAGGCATATTTTTCATTTCGCAAGCCATCGCTGCGGGTATCCTTTTTTTCACATCTTTCACAATCTTCAGAATTACATTTAACACACTTCTGCCTTTCCACTTCCGGTACATAATCTGAATTTCCAACAGCTATTTTCTCTGTTATATTCCTGCTCTTCTCTGCCAGTTCAGCTTCCTGTCTGTCGATTTCTTCTATAGCTTTGCAAAGTCTCCGGAATCCTTCCCTGGTGTCTCCAACTGCTGCCAGCGCAAGCACATAATTCTCTGTAGTCATCTCAACTTCCAAATGATATTTTCTTCGAAGGATTCCCGCAAGTTCCGGACCATTTAAACTGCTGTGCAATGTGGACAGAATCAGCTTAGAGCGGTCATAATCAAATATTTCTGTTGTGCCCTGTTCGTCCTTTTCTTCCCCAGTCTCTTCCGGTGTCTGTAACAGACGTATATACCTGCGCTGACCAAGCTGTCTGCGGGCGGCTTCCAGATTTTCCGTAAATTCATCAAATAATCGTCCGCTGTCTTTTTCCAGCTTCGCTACACAGGCATCCAGACTGGACATAAGTATATAAGACGGACTGCTGGTCTCATAAATTCCAAGAAATCTGCGGATCAGCTTCTCACTTACACGTTCACTGCACAGATGAAGCACTGCAGTCTGGGTCATGGCCGGCAATGTTTTGTGAAAGCTCTGGATCACCACATCTGCTCCCAGATCTGTTGCTGAAACAGGAAAATAGTCAGAGAATCTGAAATGAGCACCGTGGGCTTCATCCACGATCAGCGGAATTCCATGTTTGTGGGCAGCCTCCGCAATCTGGCGCACATCTGAAACCACGCCATCATAAGTAGGCGATGTAATAAATACTGCTTCTATTTTAGGATTTTCCTCAAGATATCTTTCCACACGGGATACAGAAATTGAACCATTTATCCCCAAATCGTTGTCAGATTGTGGATAAATATATGTGGGAACCAGTTCCCGGAGGTATATTGCGTGGTAAACAGCCTTATGACAGTTTCTGGCCACCAGAATCTGTCCACCCTTTTTCACAGATGCGGAAATGGCAGTAAGAATTCCTGCCGTACTTCCGTTGACACTAAAAAAACTTTTCCTTGTGCCGTACATTCTGGATAAAGCATTCTGCGCTTCAAGTAAAATTCCCTCAGAATGATGCAGATCGTCGAATCCGTCTATTTCTGTAATATCACGTTCAATAGGAAAATCCCCCTCTATGCACGCCTTATTCCGCTTGTGACCAGGCATATGGAAAGGATAAAAGTCGGATTTGCCGTAGTTCTCCAATTCTTTATATAGTCTTCTCATTTTACCTCTCAATTTTCTCAGAAATTATCACACTTTAAATCTGTATCCCACGCCCCAGATGGTCTCGATATACTGCGGCTTGGCATTATTATACTCAATTTTCTCACGGATTTTCTTGATATGAACCGTAACTGTGGCAATATCACCTACCGATTCCATATCCCAGATTTCCCTGAAAAGCTCTTCCTTTGTAAAAACTCTGTTTGGATTCTGGGCCAGGAATGTGAGCAGATCAAATTCCTTGGTGGTAAAAGTTTTCTCCTCGCCATTTACCCAGACGCGGCGGGCAGTCTTGTCTATCTTGATTCCACGAATCTCAATAATATCGTTCTTTTGCGTGGTGGAGCCGATCAGACGGTTATAGCGATCCATATGTGCCTTTACTCTGGCAACAAGCTCGCTTGGGCTAAATGGCTTGGTCATGTAATCGTCAGCCCCAAGTCCAAGACCGCGGATCTTGTCAATATCATCTTTCTTCGCGGAAACCATAATGATCGGAGTATTCTTAGCTTCTCTTACCTGGCGGCAGATTTCAAACCCGTCTATCTCCGGCAGCATCAGATCCAGAATAATCAGGTCAAAATCTTCTTTCAGTGCCATATTAAGCCCCAGATCGCCTCTGTTGCAGATTATAACTTCAAATCCTGAGAGCTCCAGATAGTCTTTCTCAAGCTCTGCAATTGCTTCTTCATCTTCAATGATCAGAATTCTGCTCATTTCATTGGTACCTCCTGGTATTTTCTAAGTACAAAATACATGATCGTGCCGATTCCAAGACGGCTTGTGGCCCATACTTTTCCCCCATGGTCCTCCAGAATTTTCTTTACAATGGAAAGACCGATTCCGCTTCCGCCTTTGGAAGAATTTCGTGAAACATCTGTACGGTAAAAACGGTCGAAAATATAAGGCAGATCCTTCGGACCAATACCTTTTCCATTGTCCTCAATCTCAATCTGGATAAAATCACCCACATCCTTGATTCGGATTTGAATGATTCCTTTAGGCTTGTCCATATATTTGATAGCGTTGCTGATAATGTTATGGATAACACGGCGGATCTGCTCCCCATCGGCAATTACCATAACATCTTTTTCCACATAGTTGGCATAAACCAGCTCAATTCCCCTGGTCTCAAGTTCCAGACCAACTTCCTCTGAACAATCTTCAAAATAATCTTCCACATTTAGTTTGTTGAAAGTATAAGGAATGCGGTTGGTATCGATTTTGGAATAAAAAGTCAGCTCGTTGATCAGATGATCCATCTCATTTGTCTTGTTGTAGATGGTGCGGACATAGCGATCCATTTTCTCAGGGGTATCTGCCACTCCATCCATGATTCCCTCTACATATCCTTTCACTGCTGTGATCGGAGTTTTCAGATCATGGGAAATGTTGCTGATCAGCTCTCTGTTCTCTTTTTCTATAAGGCTTTTTTCTTCTGTAGATTCTTTCAGACGGCGGCGCATTTCCTCGAAATCCTGACAGAGCTCAGAAAATTCGTCTTTTCCTTCTACATCCAGAACGAAATCCAGGTTGCCCTCTTTTATATTCTGCGTCGCTTTTTTTAATTTAACCAATGGAACGGCAATGCTGCGATATACCCAAAGACCAACTACCAAAGCAACGGAGATCAGGATTACAAACGCACTGATAAACAAATCCTTGGCCATTACATGTACCCTGCCCTGACTGTCGGCTGAGTCTGTTATGGAAATATCATATACTGTTCCATCGCTCTCAGTCACTGCCTGTGCTTTCTGCGCCTGTGACTGGCTGAATCCATACAAAGTGGCGGCAAACAGAAGCAGAGGCATAAGAATGATCATGGTGAATCCCAGAATGATTCTTGTTTTTAGCTTCATAACAGTTCTATCCTTTTTCTTCTTTTTACGGAAATTTTCAACAGCTTCCCTGTCGTATGAAGCTGCTTCACCGGATTTATATAGATTATAGCATAAAGCTCTGATTTCATCTCTTAATTTTCTATAAAAAATAGCTCTATAATATTCAGTTTTTCAACATAAAAAACCTGGAAAAGACTTCTTCTGCTATATACCAGTCTCTTCCAGGCTCTAACTTTAATATGGAATTTTCAAGCAGGCTTCAATACAAGCCATTTTCTTTTACCCAAATTTTACGCAAGATATTTCTTCAGATCATCAACCTTGTCCAGATGCTCCCACGGAAGATCTACATCTGTACGGCCAAAGTGTCCGTATGCAGAAGTCTGTTTGTAGATTGGGCGGCGGAGATCAAGCATTTTGATGATTCCAGCCGGGCGAAGGTCAAAGTTCTCACGGATGATCTCTACCAGTTTCGCATCAGATACTTTACCTGTGCCAAATGTTTCTACATGAATAGAAGTCGGATGTGCAACACCAATTGCATAGGAAAGCTGGATCTCGCACTTGTCAGCAAGACCTGCTGCAACAATGTTCTTTGCAACATAACGTGCTGCATAAGCTGCAGAACGGTCAACCTTTGTGCAGTCTTTTCCGGAGAAGGCACCGCCGCCGTGACGTCCTGTTCCGCCATAAGTATCAACAATGATCTTACGTCCTGTAAGACCGCTGTCGCCGTTTGGTCCACCGATAACGAAACGTCCGGTCGGGTTGATAAAGTATTTCGTATCCTCATCTACCATGTCTGCCGGGATGATCTCATCAAATACATATTTCTTGATGTCCGCATGGATCTGCTCCTGTGTAACATCCGGGTCATGCTGAGTGGAGCAAACTACTGCATCAATACGGCTTGGTTTTCCATTCTTATCATACTCAACTGTTACCTGAGTTTTTCCATCTGGTCTTAAATATTTCAGAGTGCCGTCTTTACGGACTTTTGTCAGCTGACGGGAAAGTTTGTGTGCCATGTTGATTGCGTATGGCATGTATTCTTCTGTCTCGTTGGAAGCATAACCAAACTGGATTCCCTGGTCGCCAGCTCCAATAGAGTCAAGCTCGTCCTCATCCATCTGATTCTCTTTCTGCTCAAGTGCTTTATCAACACCCATTGCAATATCAGCAGACTGTTTATCAAGTGCTGTGATTACTGCACATGTATCAGCATCGAATCCGAATTTTCCACGAGTATAACCAATCTCGCGGATTGTCTCTCTTACGATTGACTGGATATCGATATTTGCCTTGGAAGTGATCTCACCCATAACCAGAACAAGACCTGTTGTAGTTGCAGTCTCGCAGGCTACACGGCTCATCGGATCCTGTGCGATCAGAGCATCCAGGATGGCATCAGAAATGGCATCACAGATTTTATCCGGATGACCTTCAGTTACAGATTCGGAAGTAAATAAGATTTTTTCTTTGTTTTCCATTCTTTTGTTTTTCCCTTTCTTCGATGGAGCGAAAATTTCCAAAACAGCTAATATCTATCGCTGCATTGTATGTTTTCCGCGAAAAAAAGAACAGCCCGGACAAGCGGACTGTCTTATAAATGACTTTTTATATAAACAATCCTCTTATTGTTCGATCACTCGCTCAGGTTGGCACCTTCCTCTCTTTCGAGGGGTTGCCGTGGCTTCATAGATCCTATGTATCTCCACCACTCTGAATAAAAGGCTATTCTTCAGTTTTCCTGTTGCAAGCAATACAATATACTGATTGCTTATAATTGTCAATAGACATTTAACGTCTTATGACTATTTTTCACCAGATTAAATCTGATACTCAACAGATCAAGGCTGTCAGGCTGCAATCTGAAATTAACAATTCACCCTACACGCAGGCGGAATTTCTGAATATCCTTCTCACTGGAAACTCTCTCGATCTCTGCGCCAAGGCTGCGAAGCTTCTCTTCGAAGTTCTCATAGCCACGCTGGATGTAAACAATATCATCCACAATGGTGATTCCCTCTGCTGCCAGTCCTGCAATAACAAGAGCTGCCCCAGCACGAAGATCCGGTGCACTTACTCTTGCACCAGTAAGCTTATTCACGCCATCAATAATTGCGGAATTGCCTTCAACCTTAATACAGGCTCCCATTCTGGAAAGCTCATCGGCATATTTGAAGCGATTCTCAAAAATACTCTCAGTTACGATGCTGGTTCCCTCTGCAAGTGCAAGGGTAACCGCAATCTGCGGCTGCATATCAGTCGGATATCCCGGATATGGAAGGGTCTTCACATGAGTGCGATGAAGTCTGCCCACTGCACGTACACGTACGGCATCATCAAACTCCTGAACTTCACATCCGATTTCCTCAAGCTTGGCTGTAGTAGCTTCGAGATGCTTTGGAATTACATTCTTAACTGTGACATCACCACCGGTAGCTGCTGCAGCGAACATAAAGGTTCCTGCCTCGATCTGGTCCGGAATGATAGAATACTCTGTGCGGTGAAGCTTCTCAACACCCTTGATACGGATCACATCTGTACCAGCACCTTTGATATTGGCTCCCATGCTGTTCAGGAAGTTGGCAACATCTACTACGTGTGGCTCTCTGGCAGCATTTTCAATAATCGTACGTCCTGGTGCAAGAGATGCTGCCATCATAATATTGATGGTCGCTCCTACAGATACTACATCCAGGAAAATATGGCTTCCATGGAGATTTGATGCTTCCGCAACAATGGCTCCATGAAGAATATCAACTTTCGCACCAAGGGCTCTGAATCCTTTCAGATGCTGATCGATCGGACGGCTTCCGATATTGCAGCCACCTGGAAGAGGAACTTCCGCTCTTTTATATTTACCAAGTAATGCACCAAGAAGATAGTAAGATGCACGGATCTTCTTAATGTACTCATAATCTACACTTACATCACCAATGGTAGAACCATTGATCTTAACAGTTGATTTATTGATTCTGTCAACCTGTGCTCCGATGCCAGCTATTGCCTCCAGTAAAACGTTGATGTCTCTGACGTCAGGCAGATTCTCGATGAGAATTGTCTCATCCGTCATAATGGCTGCTGATAAAATAGCCAGCGCTGCATTCTTTGCACCTGCTATCTCTACTTCACCAACAAGCGGATTTCCACCTTTAATCACATACTGTTCCATAATACACCTCTATTATTCTTACTCCGCGAGCCAAAAAGGCTATTGTCAATTTCTCTCCAATAACCTGACAGCCCTCCTCTGATTCACAGTTACTGTTCACTTCGTTCATCGTAACTCATTCCGCGAATAGTAACGATCTACAGTTACTTAATAACCCCTGTCTGTAGTGTTTCCAAAAGTGCCTGCAGACTTGCTTCCAAATCTTTCCCTTCTTCATCTACCACAATGTCTGCATATTTCTCGTATAAGGGAACTCGCTCCTCATATAAACTCTTCAAGGTCTGTCCTTCTTTCAGAAGAACTCCCCGCTTCTTAAGATTTCCAAGCCGTTTCTCAAGAGACTCCAGAGAAAGGCTGAGGTAAACTACCTTCCCAATTGATTTCAAGTGTTCCATGGCTTCACTGCAATATACCACACTTCCCCCAGTAGCAATTACAGTATTCTCTGTATCAATCGACGCATTTACGCGATTCTCAATGGCCTTGAAACCATCTTCTCCTTCTTCATCAATGATCTGATAAAGACGTCTTTTTTCTTCTTTTTGTATTAAAAGGTCTGAATCTAAAAATTCATATCCAAGTATTTTCGCAAGAACAACGCCCAGTGTGCTTTTACCTGCACCGGGCATTCCAATTAATGTTATATTATTCATTTTCATTCGATACTCCTTTAAATAATAACACATAAGAGCCATTATTGCAATCACATAAAAAAATTGTTACTGACATCACATTAAAAAATTGTTACTGAGTTCGTAAAAAAATTGTTACTGGGTTCGGTTTTTTAATGGGTGATTTTTAAGTTTCTGATTATGCTTTTTTCCTTTTTTTACGCTATATCCAAAGGTGCCCAGTTTCTTTCCAAGTCCCAGATATTCTCCATGGGAATATACCATCAGTTTTGACTGATTCAGCTGAAATTTATTATTTTTATCCATATAGGCTTCGTCCGCATGCACTGCAACTACTTCCGCAAGGAACATGTGATGAGAACCAAGCTTCTCAATTTTCTTAACTTTACATTCAATATTTACAGGAGATTCACCGATCATTGGTGCTTTCACATGATCCGCCTTTTCTTTGGTAAGATGAAGCTCCTGGAATTTATCAACCTCTCTGCCGGACCGCACGCCACAATAATCGGTGGCGTATGCAAGCTCTTCTGTGGTAAGGTTCAGAACGAATTCCTTTGTCTTGCAGATCATATCGTAAGAAAATCTGGTGGGACGGACGGAGATGCTTACCATTGGCGGGTTGGTACACACGGTGCCAGCCCACGCTACTGTTATTATATTATCATTACCCTCGCCGTCTGTAACGCTGACCATTACAGCAGGAAGCGGGTAAAGCATATTGCCTGGTTTCCAGGTCTGTTTTGCCATATTTTTGCTCCTCTTTTATGTGAAAATTTCCCGTGCAAAGAACCTTCTGCGTTACTTTTCACTTTGTGAGCAGTAGCTTTTAACAGCCTCTTTGCCGGGAAAATCTTTATTATCAGTTAAAGTCATTTGCCATGATCTGTGCGGCTTCCATCATAGCCGGGATCATCTGTTTCTTACGGGAAACCACGCCTTTCAGGTGGAAGCACTTATCCTCCGGTTCCTGCTGGAATGCGATTTTTCCCATTTCCTCACTGCCCTCGCCGTAATAAATTACATCTGAGGACTCGTCCATAATATTGGTTAACATAAAGTAAACACGGGTAATTCCATGGCGTCCGCACTCGCTTACCATAAATGGTTTCAGGCGAACTTTGATCTCCTGAAGCTCTTCCTCGTCCATGGAACTGATCTGTCCAACACCAAAAGCCACATTTCCTTCTGCAATAAATTTCTTGTAATCCTGATAGAATATTTCTTCAGGTGCTTTATCCTTCAGATTGCTTCCAGCCTTGAACATTTCTCTTGCGAAATCTTCAATCTTAATGTCCGCGATCAGTGCAAGCGCACTTGCTGCGATCTTGTCCTGCTGGGTGCAGGTTGGAGAACGGAACATTAAGGTATCGGAAATAATGGCTGCACAGAGAAGTCCTGCAATCTTAGGCGGAATTTCCAGTCGCTGCTCGTCATAAATCCGGTAAAGGATTGTTGCAGTACATCCAACTGGCTCATTTCTGAAATTAATCGGCTTCATAGTTTCCAGAGAACCAAGCTTATGATGGTCAATGATCTCCAGAATCTCTGCTTTCTCAATATTATCAACAGCCTGGTCTTTCTCATTATGATCTACCAGAATTACCTGTTTCTTGTGCATGTCAAGGAAATTTCGTCTGGAAATGGTTCCCACACATTTTCCCCGCTTATTGATAACAGGGAATGCACGGTGGCGGTGCTTGATCATAACATCCTGGATATCATCTGTGAAATCCTCAGTGTTGAAAGTTACCAGATTATCTTTTTTCATCACATAATTTACCGGAATACTCTGGTTGATCATGCGGGCAATTGTGTAGGTATCATATGGAGAAGAGATAATGATGATCTGTCTCTCCTGAGCTTTCTTTATTACCTTCTCACTTACCTGAATACTCATTCCTACAATAATGCAGCTTACATTCAGTTCTATTGCCTTTAACTGATCTTCCTCACGATTTCCAAGAATAACCATATCATTTTCTTCGATATAGTTCTTCATTACCTCCGGATCAGCAGTTCCAATAAGGATTTTCCCTTTGGTAAAATAACCGTGACCGTTTCCTTCCACGATTTCACCGTCAAGAGTATCCCTGATCTTGTTATACTGGGTTCTGGCATTTGAAAGAAGATAGCTGTCCTTGGTATCCATGTAAACATCAGCAATATCACCGATTGTTACAATTCCCTCCAGCTCATCCTCGCTGTTACAGATGGGAAGGGTCACAATGCCTTTATTCTGCATCATATCCCAGGCATTTTTCAGGGACATGGTACGGTCTGCATCCGGTTTTGGACGGATATCCATATCTTTTACCTGCGTTCCGATATTTCCCAGATAAGCCGGGGGCTGTACGCCAAAACGATTCAGTACATACTGAGTCTCTTCATTGATCTGACCGGCGCGTCTTGGAATATAACGCTTGGTCTGGGTGGTTCTGTTTTTGATATCTGCGTAAGCAATTGCGGAACAAATGGAATCCGTATCCGGATTCTTATGTCCCATTACAAATACTTTCTGATTCTTCATTCACATTCTTCCTTCCAAAATTCAGCTGACCTCTGCACACTTTTCATCTGTAAACAGAGTCTTTTATTTCGGGTCTACTTTTCAAACACGCTCTACAGAAGATTTTCATTTCGGGCAATTGTCTTAATCGTCCAAATCTGCACTTTATATTAATTCAGTTTAATATTTGCAAATAAAGATCCCAGAGATGTGGTTGCCTCTTCTCCGGACTGTGGGATTTCTATTTCCTCTTCTTCCACTTCTTTTGCCATCATATCAGTCGCTTCTTTGATACTCAGGCTCAGTTTTCCATCTTTCACTGCAGTTACTTTTACTTTCACCTTATCTCCAACAGCAAGAACTTCGGATGGTTTACGGATTCTCTTTTCGCAAATCTGGGAAATATGTACCAGTCCGGATACGCCGTTTCCAAGATCTACAAATGCGCCGTATGGCTGAAGGCTTTCTACAATTCCTTCTGTTACAAAGCCTGGCTGGATATTGGAAATTTTATTTTTTCTTTCCTCCTCTGCTTTTTCCCTTAAAATTTCTTTCGCAGAAAGGATCAGTTTTTTGTCCTCTTTATTGACATCGATTACCTGAACCTGGATGTGCCTGTTCAGATATTCGTTGGTGTCTTCTACGTAATTCAAGGCCAGCTTGGAGGCCGGGATAAAGCCGCGCACACCTTCTACATAAGCAACTGCGCCGCCGTTTACTACACCTTTTACCACTACATCAAGAACCTCTCCGGAAGCTTTCAGTTCTTTTAATTTATCCCACGCCAGGACATCAGTAGCCTCAACTTTGGATAAAAGGATGTTGCCGTTTCCATCATCTTTTCTTATGACGGTGGCGGAAACTTCGTCTCCAGGGTGTACTTCTTCTTTAACGTTAAAGCCTGGCTCTCTGCTGTAATCTTCTACCGGGATAATGCCCTCTGCGTAATATTTTAAATCTACAATAATTTCTTTATCATCTACACTCACAACTATTCCGGTGAGAATGTCGCCTTCTTCAATTTTCTTAAAAGAAGCTTCAAGTTCTGCTTCGTAATCTTTCATTGTCTCTGCCATGACCTAGACTCCTTTGCCCCTGTTTTTGCTCCATTATAGCACACCGCTTATTCGTTGCAAATAAATTTTGGAATGTACATTCGAAAAAACACCGCTCTTTAATCGTCAGAGTGTAATATCTGGCGTTTAAAGAGCGGCATATTCAGACAAATTCTCCCGCAAATTGTGACGCACATCTTGCAGAAAACCTTTTTCAAACACGCTCCAGAGCGTGCAGATTGCAGGAATGTTTTTTCAAATACGCTCTAAAACGAGGAGTGCCCCGGCAGTAACTGCCGGGGCGATTATTATGAAAAAATTTTATGTGTAATGGTGTCATTACAACGTCTTCTGTATATGTTCTTTCGAACTGATTATATAGTATCAGATACTTATGAACAAAATACATGCAAATTGTAAACGAATAATGAACATTTGTTTTATTTGCACAATTTCTTCTTTCATTTTCCTCCTTTTTTATAAATTTACCACATTTGCATCTTTACTTTAATTTGGTAAAGTTATACATTTTGCACATTTTACATTTCTCATTCGAATAATCCTTTTACAAATTCGATTAACTTCGACACAAGACCTTTGGCATCATCCTTTGTAACTCCCATATCCTGCAGCTTACTGTATACAGAATTTACATCGCTTCTAAGAGCATCTTCGTCAATTTTTGCATCCAGAACCTTGCGTACTACAGAAACAAGGGAATCTACATCTGAATCAGAAAGAGATACACCAAAATGGTCTGCTGCCTGAGTTACAGCACTTCGTACCTGGTCATCTGTGATATTCTGCTGGTCTACAAGATCCTTGGCATACATAATAATGTCTACTGCTTTTCCAGGGTCAGAAGCAAGAAAATCAATTCCACTGTCCAGAAGACTTTCTACCACTTCTGTATCACTGGATGCCATAACCGGCATCGGCATGGAACAGGCAAGGACTCCTGCAAGAATAAGTGCTGCTGATTTTTTCATTTTTATCATGATAATTACCTCCTGATTGAATGTTACTGTTCAAGACTTGCCCAGTAACGATTAAATGTCATCTGTTCAAAATCTCTCCAGTAACAATTAAATAGCTGCTGTTCATATTCTGACCAGCAATAGTTAATATTCTGTTTACAAACTGCTGGAATCTGGTCATATTTATGATCTGATTTCCTCATATCAAATAATTTTCTTCTGAAATTTAATCAATATCGGAAATAAATCTTCCTCCAGATTCCAGCCCATTATACTACACCTTTTCCTTTTATTTGTAAAATGTATCTAAAAACTTTATAATCTTTTTATAACTAATCTCCAAAAACAGCCCATTTTCCAGAGAGTTACAAATCTTTTCAAATTCGTTCACTAATTTTTCATAAGATAAACACGATTCTTTCAAACTTTCCCGATATACTAACAGCATAAAAATAATAACAGCCAACATTATTTTTATAAAATTTCTTTTTCATATGTCAGTCACCCAAAAGTGATTGACTCTCCTTCCTTTTAAAAAATATATTTGAGACAAAATAAAAATCACCCGTCTAGCCACCGGGTGATTTTTATTTGTAAGAGATTTATGCAGTAAATCAGTTCCGAATATGAAGGATTGCAGAAGCCGCAACGCTACGCTGCAAAATAATCCTAAGATATCAAGAACGAGGCTCACGCCCCGTTCTTGATACCTATCTCAATTTATTAAATACGTTCGCAAGATCAGCAAATTCTGCTAACGTAAGCGCTTCGCCTCTCACATTTACCGGAATTCCGGTCTCTGCCATAGCTTTCTCAATTTCCTCTTTTGAAAAATCAAGCTCCTGGGAGTTCTTCAGTCCGTTTACCAATGTTTTTCTTCTCTGATTAAAAGATGCCCTGATCAGCCTGAACATCAGCTTCTCATTCTCCACCTGCACGGGCGGCTCTTCGTATCTCACAAGCTGGATAACAGCACTTCCCACCTTCGGTCTTGGCATAAAACAGTTCGGCGGAACATTCGCAATGATCTGCGGTCTGGCATAATACTGAACAGCCAGGGACAAAGCACCGTAATCCTTTGTTCCAGGACCAACCTGCATTCTGTCTGCCACTTCCTTCTGTACCATAATGGTGATGGAAGAAATAGGAACATGGTTTTCAAAAAGTCCCATGATGATTGGTGTAGTAATATAATAAGGCAGATTGGCAACCACCTTGATAGGCTTACCCCCATTTTTCTCCTGTGCCAGCGCCGCAATATCAACTTTCAGGATATCCTCGTTAATCACAGTCACATTATCCCAGTCTTTCAAAGTATCATTTTCCAGAATCGGGATCAATGTCTTATCAATCTCTACAGCCACCACTTCTCTGGCTGCCTCAGCCAGATACTGGGTCATGGTTCCAATGCCCGGTCCGATTTCCAGAACAAAATCATCCTTGGTAATCTTGGAAGCCTCGATTATTTTTTCCAGAACATGGGTATCGATAAGAAAATTCTGACCAAACCTTTTCTGGAAAGCAAAATTATACTTTTGAAGAACTTCAATGGTATATTTCGGATTTCCTAAATAAGGTCTGGTCATATTAATTTCCTCTTTCTTTTAAATTATTTAATCATTATCTGCAAATCACACAATCTGGGAAGCTGTCTGCAATTCCCCTATTACTTATTTTGCAAAATCTTTCTCATAAAGAACCGTAAATCCATCACGGTCTACTCTCTTTTTCTTATTAAATTTCAAAAGTCCGCCCTGGGATTTCGCCATTGCTGCGTCAAGCATTTCCTTAACTGCGCCAATGTTCATAGGCTGGTCTTCTTTCTGGTTCACACCGATCAGATTATACAATGCAAGCATTCCCATCTGATCGATCTTGTAACCATTTTCCTTGGTGTAAACTCTTGCAAAGTTTACAAGTTCATCATTGGTAAATACCGGAATGTTGATCATGGATGTAAACTTCTTGGCAAATTTCGGGAATTTTGCAATCAGCTTACGCATTCCAATCTTCTCATCCTCAATAATCACAGTAAGTCCGTCTGTGCGGAACTCCATAGCCTTATCCAGAATATCCACCGTTTCCTGTGTCAGCTGATTAGCATTCTCAATGACAAGGAAACCACCGCTAAGTTTACCGATCACTTTCGTAATATCCATCTCATTCAGCTGATCGGCAAACACATAAGCCACTTTGGAAGCCGGCAGATTCAGTTCTTTACAGATTGCCGGAATCAGACTTGCGATCAGTCTTGTCTTACCAGTTTCTTTACCACCCATGACGATCACGTTTCCAGTCTTGGAGGTCTTATCAGCAGCTGCCATCTGCACATCGCAAAGTGCACTGATCAGCTGTTCCCGCATTCCCGGAACCTTTACAAAATATGTAAACAGCTTCTTCTCATCATCGGTAAGTGATTTCTCTCTTGGCACAATGTCACATGGATTTCTCTTATCCTTTGGCTGAATAGAATCAATAAACTGTTCCAGTTCTTCTTCCTCGGAAAGAGATTCAGAAGACTCTTCTTCCTCTTCATCCTCATCAAAATCAAAGTCTTCGTCCTCAGAATCTTCCGGTTCTTCCTCTGCATCTTCAGTTTCAACCACATCATCTGCAGCTGGAGGCATATCCTCATCCTCTTCTTCTCCAATGCTCTCTCTGAGAAGCTTGGCAATAAATTCATCCTCAGACATGGAATCATCAGAAGGCTCTTCTTTCTCCTTATGTCCTGCCGGACCATTCATAAACTCATCCTCAGCAGCCTGAAGATCCTCTTCGGAAAGGAATTCCTCTTCCTCAAGTTCTACAACCGGCTTTTTCTGCTCTGGTTCTGGCTCGATTTCTTCCTCGTCCTCAGTGATAACTTCCTCTTCTTCTGGAATCTTCTCTACTTTTTCTTCTTTTACAGCTTTCTGGGGTTGCGTAGATATTTCTTTGGCGACTTCTACAATTTCTTTATTTTCTTCCTGAACTTTCTCTTCATCTACCTTCTCATCCGGAATTTCAATTCCCTGTGCAGAAGCAGCAGCAAGAATCGTATCCTCCAGATTGAAATTTGAAAAATCAAATGCAGGTTTCTCGTCTTTCATTTTTTCCGCAGCATCAGCCTCATCACTGAAAAGGTTATTCTGTACAGGTGCCTTGGGAATCTCAATCTCTTCCGGTACCATATTCTTCATAGAATCCGGAATATTCAGTGTAGGCATTTTCAGGTTCTCAACAGGTGTTTCTGTTTCTGTGGAAAATGTCTTCTTCTCTTCTGCAGACTCTGAATGATCTGCATTCTCTAATCCTTCTGTATTTTCTTCTGAAACTGCTTCCGCTGATTTCTCTGCAGTCTCATCTGCTGTATTCACAGATTCTTCAGCAACAGTCTCCTTGGTATTCTCCACTTTCACCTTGCCAGTTTCAGGCTCCAACTCCGGTACACTTTCATATTCTTTCTCGGAAGCCGGATCACGAAGCATTTCTTCCTGAACCTCTTTCGTCTGCTCAGTGGAAACAATGCTGTCTTCCATTTCATCCATCTTACGGCTTCCAAAAATGTCACGAAGTCCTTTGGAAATTTTATCCTGAAGACTCTCTACGCCATCCAGATCCTCATTCTTGATCTGAATACTTTCAATAGATTCACTTCCCTGGTTCTCAGCTTCCGGTGCTTTCTTTTCTTCCTTGATGGTATCTGCTTCCTCAGGTTTCAGAAGCTTCGGTACAAACTGCTGTTCATACCGCTCTTTCTCCTCGCCGGTAAGAGCACCCATACGCTGTTTCAGGTCCATAGCCTTCATCACGTAGTTACCCTCGTTGAACCAGAGAATGATCTCGTTGCAAAGCTCCAGACATTTCTCTTTGTCACCATCCTGATAGTACAGTTTGGCAAGCTCGTAAGACCATTTTTCGGTAAATTCTTTCTCCTTATAATCCTCCAGAACCTTGATTTGCTCTGCAAGAGGAGCCTTTTTTTCTTTCAGGATCTTGTATTTCAGGATGTACTGCGTATTATCATTTGGCGCAACTTCCCTGTACTCCTGATAAAATTCCACTGCTTCGGAAACCTGTCCCAGCTTCAAGGAAACTTCTACAAGACGATAAAGAATGTTCTTACCAATGGAGGCTCTGTGATAAGCCAGCAGGAAAATTTCCTTGCTGTCCTCATAGCGTTTATTGGCAGCATAGATTTCACCAACCACACAAAGGGTACGAACATTTTTCACACGGCGCCAGTCAATACTGTCTACAACATTCATGGCTCCCTTATAGTCCTTCTGTTCTACTAAATGGTTAATCTCTTCAAGTTTAACCCGAAATTCCTCTTTGTCCAAATTTTTCACCAACTTTCCATAGTTAATGCCAGTTTAGCATATCGCATACTACTTCGCAAGCTTATTTATCTGCAGGACATCCCATTGGCTGATACACATGCCCCGCCACAACGTGAAACACTTTATTGATCGTAAACTGATGACTGACAAAATCATCCAGACCAGTACAGGTGATCATGGTCTGAATATCATGAATACTCTCAAGAAGATAATTCTGACGGCTGCTATCCAGCTCCGAAAGGACATCGTCCAGAAGCAGAACCGGTTTATCATGAATGATCTTCTCCACCAGATAAATCTCCGAAAGTTTCAGGGAAAGAGCTGCTGTTCTCTGCTGCCCCTGCGAACCATATTTGCGAATGTCAATTCCGTTTACAGCCACCATCAGGTCATCCCTGTGAGGACCGGACGAAGTCATTTTCATCCGAAGATCCCGGTCTCTGTTGCGGAAAAGGCTCTCTTCCAAAGCCTCACTCTCCACGCTTGGTTCATATATCACTTCTATATTCTCAATACCGCCGGTAAGATTTCTGTGAATTTCCTTAATGATCTCATTAAGGGACTCCACAAATTCTCTTCTTTTGCCAATGATCTTACGGCCATAATTTACCAGCTGCATATCCCATACATCCAGAGTCGCCCCAAGATCCGGTTGCTTATACATATCCTTCAGCAGCTTATTTCTCTGGTTCAGAACATGATTGTATCCGGCAAGATCAGTGAGATATAGTTTATCCAGCTGACAAAGCTCCGCGTCCATGAATCTTCGTCGCTCTCCCGGACCGTTTTTGATAATATTCAGATCCTCCGGGGAAAAGAAAACCAGATTCACCACACCGAGAAGCTCTCTTGCTTTCTTTATTGGAAGCCCGTTGATTGCCACGCCCTTTGCCTTGTTTTTCCGAAGGTGCATATCAATCTTATAAGACATGGAATCTTTTCCCACCATCATGCGGATATGGGCTTCATCCTGTTCAAAGCGGATAATCTCCCGGTCTTTGCTTCCTTTATGGGATTTGCTGGTTCCGCACAGATACACAGACTCCAGGATATTTGTTTTTCCCTGGGCATTATCCCCATAAAAAATATTAGTTCCTTTGTCAAAAGAAAGTTCCAGTGATTCGTAATTTCTGAAATTGCTTAATTTTATGGATTCAATATAAGCCATTTTACTCGTTTCCGGACAGAACCTTCACATCCTGGCCATTATAGGAAATAACGTCACCACCATAAACCTTGCGGCCTCTTCTGGTATCTACTTCGCCATTTACTTTTACAAGTCCGTCGTTGATCACATATTTTGCCTCAACGCCGTCTGATACAAGGTCAGCAAGTTTCAGTGCCTGGCCAAGTTTGATAAATTCATCTCTGATTCTGATTTCCAATTTTTTGCCTCCACTCTTCTGGCTCACGTCTGCAGCTTGTTGGAAAAATTGTCTCCGGCTATGATCTGCATTCCGTGTTCACTTCCATTACTCTTCCAAATATATGTTACATTTCACTTTGCAAAAATACAATTATCTTGCCTGGTTCTGATTTATGTTAACCGGAAGAATCAGATAAGTGTAAGTTTCTTCCTCATCTCTGATAAAGCAAGGTGCTTTCGGGTTCACCAGGTAAATGTCGATGGTCTCATCATCGATAACCTTCAGTGCATCGATCAGGAACTTGGGATTAAATCCGATCAGAATATCTTTTCCCTCTTTCTCAATATCAATGTCCTCATTCATGGAACCCATTGCAGAATCAATCTTCAGCTCCATGCTGCCATCTGTAATGTGGATAATGATTGGTTTCTTATCTCCTTCTCTTACAAGAAGTGTGGCACGGTCAATACAATCCAGGAATTCTTTTTTGTTAATGGAAAGTTTTGTCTCATAATCGCTGGAAAGCATCTGATCAATACGGAAATATTCCCCTTCAATCAGACGGGAAACTACCATAGTCTGGTCAAATTCAAATAAAATATGATTATTGGTAAAGAAAATGCTGACTACGTCATCCATTTCTCCAGATAAAATCTTACTGATCTCGTTAAGAGTCTTACCTGGCACCACAACCTTGCGGTCTGAATAGTCTTTCTTCAGAGGCATTTTACGGATCGCAATGCGGTGTCCATCCAGGGAGACAATTTTCAGACAATTATCCTTAATTTCAAACAGCTCACCAGTCATTAATTTGTTGTTATCGTTGACTGCAATTGAGAATATTGTCTGATAAATCATATTTTTTAATGTATATTGAGAGACAGTTAATGGCTCATCTCTTTCAATCATAGGAAGATATGCAAAATCTTCTCCTGATTTTCCAGGAATATTGAATTTTGCTTTCTCACAGGTGATAGTTGCAGCGAATTTTTCATCAGTTTTAATGGTAACATCGTTGTCTGGGAGTCTTCGAATGATCTCATAAAAGATTTTCGCATTCAGAGCAACCTTTCCTTTTTCTTCTATAGTACCCTCGACAATGGTTTCGATTCCAAGTTCCATGTCATTAGTCGTAAATTTGATCTGATTTGTTGTTGCATCGATCAGAATACATTCCAGAATTGGCATAGTTGTTTTGGATGGTACAGCTTTTAAAGAAATGTTGACGCTCTTCAACAAGTTACTTTTGGAGCAAATGATTTTCATAATGTGTATAACTTCCTTTCTGGAGAAAATGGGTTTTTCATTAAATATATTTAAGAAGATATCCGCCGTATCCGCCGTAGGGGGTGTGAATATGTGAAAAACTCACTTCCGCCTAGTGAATAAAAGGGTTTCGGGTATGGATAACTTCGTGTAAAAGCATTGGTTTAGAGTGTGAATAACCTGTGTATAACCACATCAACGATTTTGACGTCAAAAGTTATTCACATTAATACACATAATGTCAACATCTTATACACATGAAATGTGGAAAAAATGTGTTAAGTTTGTGGATTAATTTTTTTCTTTAATGTATCGATGGTGCTCTGCAGCTGTTCGTTGGTCTGGAGCTCCTTTTCGATCTTTTCTACGCCGTGCATAACGGTAGTGTGGTCGCGATTTCCAAGATACTGACCTACATTTTTCAGCGGGATCGCCAGAATTTCACGGCAAAGATACATTGCCACCTGTCTTGGCATCACGATCTTGGAACTTCGTTTATTTCCGCAAAGATCGGCAGTACTTACATTAAAATGCTCTGCTACCATAGAAATAATGTAGTCTGCAGTAATCTGTTTATTTTCATTCGGTGCGACGATATCCTTCAGAGCCTGCTCGGCAAGTTCAAGGGTAACCTCTTTTTTCTCCAGTTTTGCATAAGCAACTACCTTATTGAAGGCACCTTCCAGCTCACGGATGTTGGATTTGATATTATTTGCAATATATTTGATAACATCTTCGCTTACATTGTAGCCGTCCATGTCTTCTTTTTTATGAAGAATGGCCATCCTGGTCTCGTAATCCGGCAGAGTAATATCCACGATCAGTCCCCATTCGAATCTGGAACGGAAACGCTCATCCAGAATTTCCATATCCTTCGGCGGTTTATCGGAAGATATGATAATCTGTTTGTTTGCACTGTAAAGGCTGTTGAAGGTGTGGAAAAATTCCTCCTGCGTGGATTCCTTTCCTATAATAAACTGAATATCATCAATGAGAAGGACATCAATGTTACGGTATTTCTCGCGGAATTTACTCATGGCGGTGTTATTTCCATTACGGATGGTCTCGATCAGCTCATTGGTAAATTCTTCACTTGTAACATAGAGAACCTTACTGTTATCATCATTTTCAATAATAAAGTGGGCGATGGAATGCATAAGATGGGTCTTGCCAAGTCCTGCACCACCATAGATAAACAGCGGATTGTACGTATTTCCCGGAGATTCCGCTACTGCCAGGGCTGCAGCCTGAGCCAGTTTGTTGTTGCTGCCCACGATAAAAGTATTGAATGTATATTTGGGGTTCAGATTTGCTTCTTCACATCTGGCCTTAAAACGGTTGTCCTGATCAGGTGCAGCGTCGGAAATGGATTTCTTCGCCGGGACATCTTCTGGAAGGATAAATTTCACTTCGCAGTCGGTCATTCCGGTAACTTCGCTTATGGTAACCTGCAGAGGCAGTTTGTAATTCTTATTAATGTAGCTTAATCGCACCTGGTCGGAAGCGACGATGGTAACTACATTTCCACTGACATCATAAACCTTCAGGGGTTTCAGCCATGTGTCGAATCGAACATCGGAAAGATCGTGCTCCTTTTTCACAATTCCCAGGATTTCATCCCATTTTTCTATTACTGTGCTCATTTTTTCCTCCCGTACACATCTGATTGTTTCTTATATTAAATGATGCCGTCCGTCGGCGACATGTCCGTTTATCAAAATACCAGCTGGAAACAGGAAATTAGGGTGTGCCAGGCTAAATATACTGGAATTTTACTGGTATTTTGATAAACGGACATAAATATCCTTATATATATTATAATAAATCCTGTCTTTTCGCAACGACAAAATCTTATTTATATAGGAAATTTATGTGGAAAAGTATGCACATCCTGAGAAAAAATCAGAACTGCTGTGGATTGTCGTAAAAGGATGGGGATGTGGGTGGGAAAATGTTGTACTGGACGTGAAAATAGGAAAAACAACTGGGGAAAAGTGCAGAATTGTCCACAAAACATCCACAATTTGAAAAAATTGCAGTGGATAATAAAAAAATTCAAGGAAAAAAATGGGGGATATCTTGTGAATAAACTGGAAAGTTATCAACATTTTGTGTGTGGATAAATGTGGATAAATAGGTTGATAACCATTCTGGTTACCATAACATGGTTTTGCGGGTTTCAATAATGAAAAATTATGTGTATAATTCTATCCACTGTCGAATCCCCTCGAAATATACCGTTTTTTGTGACATATGCGTTAAAATCAACAGTCAAAAGTGGATATTTTTGCTGATAATCCCCAGGTTATCCACAAGTTATCCACAAAATGTGGATAATGTTACGTAAACCTTATCAAAATGACAGGTTATGCACAGTGTGGAAAACTTTGTGGATATAATAAATTCCAGGAAAGCAAGAATTTTTACTTGACGAGAATGCTATTTATGAATATAATTGAAATGATGTTCTGATTAGGTTAATAATTTTAAATTCCATATAGATAAAGGAGGTGCTTTACCTATGAAAATGACATTTCAGCCGAAAAAAAGATCTAGAGCGAAAGTCCATGGCTTCAGAGCTCGTATGAGCACAAAAGGCGGACGTAAAGTATTAGCTGCCAGAAGATTAAAAGGAAGAAAGCAGTTATCTGCTTAAGACCGTTAAGACCGCAGTTACTGTGGTCTTTTCTTCTATACAGAAATAATTATTTCAATATCATATAAAGGAGAATCAGATGGAATACTCAGACTCCTTAAAGAAAAATAACGAATTCCAAAGGGTATACCGAAAAGGAACATCACAGGCAAATCGGTATCTGGTGATGTATGTGCTTGAGAACCATGACAGGCACATGGAGAATCGTCTGGGAATATCTGTAAGTAAAAAAGTTGGGAATAGTGTGGTACGCCACAGAGTCACCAGACTGATACGAGAGAGCTACCGCCTGAATGAAAGATCCTTCCGTCAGGGACTGGACATTGTAGTGGTCGCAAGACCAAATGCAAAGGACAAGTCCTATCAGGAGATTGAGAGTGCGCTTATGCACCTGGCAGGCCGGATGAAGCTCCGCCGTGAGGCTGAGTTTCATGTGGAAGAATCAAAGAAAGCAGAAGAGTGATCCCAAAAACAGTAAGATACCTGGTATTCTATGAATTGTAACATAGCAATCCAATGTTAAACGGTATTTGGGCAGTATTGTTGTTTCGGTAAAGGAGCGGCAATGTTGAAACAGATTCGCAGGAGTGTTTATCATGAGCAGATTTAGTCCAAGGAATATCATGATTCATATGATTCGTCTCTATCAGAAATATATATCGCCGATGAAGAGAACAAAATGTCCTTATATTCCCACATGTTCTCAATATGGTTTAGAAGCAATTCAGAAATATGGTGCGTTAAAGGGCGGGCTTCTTGCAGTGTGGAGAATTTTGCGCTGCAATCCTTTTTCACATGGAGGATACGATCCTGTGCCATAAACTGTACTGAAACAGACAGTGTACAATAAATGACACTTTAAACTGATTTTCAGCACAAAAACTCAAACTTTGACAATTGAATAGTTACACCGAAAAAGCCTAGGAGGAAACAAACTTGGATATGATTTTATTAACGAAGAGCAGTGTCCCGATTATCGGACAGGTTGCTTCTATTATGGGCTGGATCATGGACGGGATTTACAGAGTTCTTGATCTGGTGGGTATTCAGAACCTGGGTCTTTGTATCATTATCTTCAGTATTATTATTTATGCACTGATGACACCATTGCAGGTTAAACAGCAGAAGTTTTCTAAGTTAAGCTCTGTTATGCAGCCTGAGCTTCAGAAGATACAGAAGAAATACAAAGATAAAAAAGACCAGGCGTCCGTGCAGAAAATGCAGGAAGAAACTCAGCTTGTATACCAGAAATACGGTGTTTCACCTACCGGCAGCTGTGTGCAGCTGTTGATCCAGTTTCCTGTCCTGATGGCATTATGGCAGGTTATTTACAAAATTCCTGGTTATGTTGGCAGTGTAAAGAATGTTTTCACAGGCCTTGTTGATCAGATTACAAGCGTAAGTGGCTACACAGACCTGATCCAGAGCTTTATCACAGACAATAAGATGACTCGTGTACAGCTGGCGCTGGATAACGGAAAAGCGACCAGTAATTCTGTCATTGATTTCCTTTATGCATTATCTCCATCTCAGTGGAAAGATCTTGCATCAATGGATCAGTTTAAGGGATTTGCAGATACCATTAACACCACATCTGCGGAAATTTCCAAAATGCAGAATTTCTGTGGACTTAACATTGCAGATCAGCCTCTGAACTACATTAAGGCTGCTTTTGAGGGAGCATCTATTGCACTGGCAATCGCTGCACTTCTGATTCCTATTCTTGCATGGGCGACTCAGGTACTGAACTATAAGCTTATGCCACAGGCTACTTCATCTGCTGAAGGAGCTGTTGATACGATGCAGGCTTCCATGAAGACTATGAATACGGTTATGCCGCTTATGTCAGCAGTATTCTGTTTCACATTCCCGGTAGGTCTTGGTATTTACTGGATTGCAAGTGCGGTTGTAAGAAGTGTTCAGCAGTGGTTTATCAATCGTCATCTTGATAAGATGGATATCAATGATCTGGTAAACGAGAACATGAAGAAGATGGAGAAACAGCGTACGAAGGAAGGACTTCCGCCGCAGAAGATCACCAATCAGGCAAACCAGTCTACTAAGAATATCAATACCAAGATTGATAAAGGTTCCAGTAACACAAACGCAGAAGAGAGAGCCAGAAAAGTAGAGGAATCCTACCAGAATGCAAGAAATGCAAAACCTGGAAGTATTACAGCAAAAGCAAATATGGTCAGGGATTTTGACGAGAGAAACAAGAAGAAGTAATTGTTGTCGGGAACGGAGGGTTTCATAGATGGAGGAGTTTATCCAGTTTTCAGCAAAAACGAAAAATGAAGCAATCACCAAGGCGTGCATCGAATTAGGTGTTTCCAGTGATCAGCTGGAAATTGAAGTGGTTTCTGAAGGTAGTTCCGGATTTTTTGGCATTGGAAGCAAACCGGCAATCATAAAAGCACGCAAGATCTATACAGTTTCTGAAGAGGATGAGATACAGGAAATCGTTGATACTGTGAAAGTTGATGCGATCAAAGAAGAGCAGACCAGAAAGCCTGCCAAAACTTTTGTAAAAGCTGAAAAACCGGCTCCAAAGAGTGAACCGGAGAAAGCAGCTGTAAAAGAAGCAAAAGAGCCGAAGCCTTTTAAGGAAACAAAAGAAAAACAGCCGCGTCAGCCGAAGGAAAAAACCTTCAAGGAGCGTCCTGTAAAAGAAAAACCGGCAAAAGAAAAAATGCCGAAAGAGCCAAGAGAAGAGAAGCCGAAACAGTCCAAACCTGTTGAGATCATCACAGATCCGGCAGAGATCAAAGAAGTGGAAGAGAGAGCAATTGTTTTCCTTCGCGACGTATTTGCATCTATGAATCTTGGTGAAGTGGAGATCACTTCCAAATACAACACAAATGACGGTTGTCTGGAAGTTGCTTTTGAAGGAGAGGATATGGGAATTCTCATCGGTAAGAGAGGACAGACCCTTGATTCCCTTCAGTATCTTACAAGCCTTGTTGTAAACAAGGGAAAAGCAAACTATATCAGAGTAAAGCTCGATACAGAAGATTACCGCAGACGTCGTAAAGAGACTCTGGAGAATCTTGCAAGAGGAATTGCCTACAAGGTTAAGAAAACCAGAAAGCCAGTTGTACTTGAGCCGATGAATCCATATGAGAGAAGAATCATTCACTCAGCACTTCAGGGTAACAAGTATGTGGAGACTGTCAGCGAGGGCGAAGAGCCGTATCGTCATGTGGTTGTAAAATTAAAAAGATGGTAAATCTTGCATAAAACATCTGAATGTGTTATAAAAGATTTGCAGAATGAATAAGAGGTTATTCCAGGTGAAAGATGGAAGAACTGAAGCGTTATGCTTTTGTTTTAATATCTTTCCCTGGGGTAACTTTTTTTGTATAATAAAATGATATGAGTGTCAAAAGATGTGTTAAGTTTATAATTTGAATTGTAATTTACATGGAGGAAAACACATGAATACAACAATTGCAGCGATATCTACTGCTGTGAGTGCTTCGGGAATCGGAATCATCCGAATCAGCGGCCCGGAAGCCATGGACGTTATATCCCGCATTTACCGTTCTAAGGGCGGGAAAAAGAAAATTAAAGAAGTGCCCACCCACACCATTCATTATGGTTATATTTATGACGGGGAAGAAATCGTGGATGAAGTTCTGGTCATGGTCATGCGCGCACCCAAAACATTCACAGGAGAAGATACCGTGGAGATTGACTGTCACGGCGGTGTCTATGCCATGAACCGGGTTCTGGAAACGGTTTTGAAAAACGGCGCCAAGATTGCCGGCCCCGGAGAGTTTACCAAGAGAGCCTTCTTAAATGGCAGGCTGGATCTTTCCCAGGCAGAGGCTGTTATGGATGTGATCCAGGCGAAGAATGAATATGCGTTGAAAAGCTCCATGAGTCAGCTGAAAGGTTCGGTACAGAAGACCATCAAGGACATTCGAAGCGACCTGATCTACGAGATTGCCTTTATCGAGTCGGCTTTGGACGATCCGGAGCATATCAGCCTTGAGGGATATCCACAGAAATTACATGGGATTGTGGAAAAAGAGCAGAAATCCATCGAAGAGCTGTTGAAAACTTCCGCAGATGGCAAGATCATCCGGGAAGGAATTGAGACGGTTATCGTGGGTAAGCCAAATGCAGGTAAGTCATCTCTGTTAAACCTTCTTGTAGGGGAAAATAAGGCCATTGTAACGGATATTGAGGGTACTACAAGAGATATTCTGGAGGAGTATATTACCCTTCATGGAATTACATTGAAAATTGTAGATACGGCAGGTATCCGCGATACAGAAGATGTGGTGGAAAAAATCGGTGTTTCCAGAGCCCGGGAGGTTGCAAAGGGTGCAGATCTGGTGTTATACGTAGTAGACAGCTCTACACCGCTTGATGAAAATGATGAAGAAATCATTGAAATGCTGAAAGACAGAAAAGCAATTGTACTGTACAATAAAACAGATCTTGCTTCGGCTGTGAGTATGGAGGCATTAAAGGAGAAAATCAACCATCCTCTCATTCCGATTTCTGCGAAAGAGGAGACTGGAATTGCCCAGCTGGCGGATACCATTAAGAGTATGTTTTTCAGTGGGAAAATTTCTTTTAACGATGAGGTTTATATTACAAATGCCCGTCACAAGGAGGCACTGGAAGAGGCAGAAGAGAGTCTTGCAATGGTAAAACAGAGCATCGAGGATGGCATGCCGGAAGACTTCTTTTCCATTGATCTGATGGCTGCTTATGGAAGCCTTGGAAAGATCACAGGAGAGGAAGTTGGGGAAGATCTGGTGAATGAGATATTTAGTAAGTTTTGTATGGGTAAGTAGTGGCAGAGGGACGCGATTTGGCAAATGATATTCCACGCAGGTCGTCGCAACGCTCCTGAAATGACCTGCTTAGGAACATCAGTTGCCGAATCGCTGTGCACTGGTTAGGATAATATATGAATGAGTGTGTTATAGAGGAGATAAAAATGAAACATTTAGAGGAGAATTATGACATAGTAGTGGTCGGTGCTGGACACGCTGGCTGTGAGGCTGCGCTGGCTGGGGCGAGACTGGGATTGAATACGATCATGTTTACGGTAAGCGCAGAGAGTATTGCGCTGATGCCTTGTAACCCAAATGTAGGCGGTAGTTCAAAGGGACATCTGGTCCGTGAGTTGGATGCTCTTGGTGGAGAGATGGGAAAAAATATTGACAAGACTTTTATTCAGTCTAAGATGCTGAACTGTTCCAAGGGTCCGGCAGTGCATTCCCTTCGTGCTCAGGCTGATAAGCAGGCTTACAGTAATGAAATGAGAAAGACGTTGGAGAATCAGGAGAACCTGACCATCCGCCAGGGAGAGGTTACCAAGCTTCTGGTAGAGGATGGCAAGATCACAGGTGTGAAGACGTATTCCGGCGCTGTCTACCATTGTAAGGCGGTAGTTTTGTGTACTGGAACTTATCTGAAAGCACGCTGTATTTACGGTGATGTAAGCAATTATACAGGTCCAAATGGACTGCAGGCAGCCAATTATCTGACTGATTCTCTGAAAGAATTGGGAATTGAAATGTTCCGTTTCAAGACTGGAACACCTGCCCGAATTGCAGGAAATACCATCGACTACAGCAAGATGGAAGAGCAGTTTGGGGATGAGAGAGTAGTGCCATTTTCTTTTTCCACAGATCCGGAGGATGTGCAGATCGAGCAGAAATCCTGCTGGCTGACTTATACCAATGAGGCTACCCATGATATCATCCGTGCAAACCTGGATCGTTCCCCACTGTACTCTGGTATGATCGAAGGAACTGGTCCGCGTTATTGCCCTTCTATTGAGGATAAAGTAGTTCGTTTTGCAGATAAAAAAAGACATCAGGTGTTTATTGAGCCAGAGGGAATGTACACAAATGAGATGTACATTGGCGGTATGTCCAGCTCTTTGCCGGAAGATGTGCAGGAGGAAATGTACCACAGCGTACCAGGCCTTGAGCATGCAAAAATTGTGAAGAATGCTTATGCTATTGAGTACGATTGTATTAACCCAAGACAGCTTTATCCAACGCTGGAGTTTAAGAAAATTAAAGGTCTTTTCAGTGGCGGACAGTTTAATGGAAGTTCAGGTTACGAGGAGGCAGCAGCCCAGGGACTGATCGCTGGTATCAATGCAGCCATGGAAGTGCTGGGAAAAGAGCAGCTGATCCTGGATCGTTCTGAGGCTTATATCGGTGTTCTCATTGATGATCTGGTTACAAAAGAGAACCATGAGCCATACCGTATGATGACCAGCCGTGCCGAGTACCGTCTACTTCTCCGTCAGGATAATGCGGATCTGAGACTTCGTAAAAAGGGCTGGGAGGTAGGTCTTGTAGATGACGAAACCTATGCAAAAGTAGTGGAAAAAGAACGCTTGATAGCGGAAGAAATCCAGCGTGTGGAGAATACAAATGTGGGTATGACAGAGGCAGTTCAGAGCCTTCTGGAAAGCAAAGGAAGCACACCACTTAAGTCAGGAATCAGTCTTGCAGAGCTGATCCGCAGACCGGAGCTTTCCTATGCAGAGGTGGCTCCTATTGATAAGAACCGCCCTGAACTTGCCTGGGATGTGCAGGAGCAGGTAAATATTAATATTAAATACGATGGCTATATCCGCCGCCAGATGAAGCAGGTAGAGCAATTTAAGAAGCTGGAAGCCAAGAAGATCCCGGAGGATCTGGACTATGAGAAAGTAAAGAGCCTGCGTATTGAGGCACGGCAGAAACTAGAACTTTACAGACCTGTTTCCATTGGACAGGCATCCCGAATTTCCGGTGTTTCACCGGCGGATATTTCGGTGCTGCTGGTTTATATGGAGCAGTATGGGAAAAATCGTTAATAAAGGCGTATTTTTGCGCTTACGCAAGTAATAATCATATGCCAGAGCCTGTTTGAAAAATCATTCCCGCAATCTGCACGCTCCACTTTGCGGTATATTTCACCCGAGTTCGGTTGCCGTAGCCCGATGCAGCGCCCTCATCCGGGCGAAATCTCCCACAAATTGTGACGCACATCTTGCAGAAAGCCTTTTTCAAACACGCTCTAGTGGATTTCATCTTCGTTAAAAACGCACCTGAAATGACCTGCTAAGAAATATTACTTGCAAAAACGCTGTGTATTAAGCAACTAGAAAGTAAGTAGTTTGAGGTATAAGGAGACATATATGGAATACGATTTAACACTCTTTGAGAAAGGATTAGAAGAGCTTGGAATTGCTCTGTCCCAGGAGCAGAAGAAGCAGTTTATCACTTATTATGAGTACCTTGTAGAGAAAAATAAGGTAATGAATTTAACTGCAATTACCGAGTACAACGAGGTAATTTTAAAGCATTTTCTTGACAGTTTATCTATCGTAAAAGTAGGCAGCTTTGACCAGAAAAAGCTGACGGGAAAGTCCGTGATCGACATCGGAACCGGCGCTGGTTTCCCTGGAATCCCGCTGAAAATCGCTTTTCCGGAACTTAAAATTACCCTTCTGGATTCTTTGAATAAAAGGGTGAATTTCCTTAATGAAGTAATCGAAATGCTTGGTTTAAAAGACGTAACAGCGCTTCACGGAAGAGCCGAAGACTACGCGAAACAGAAGGAACACAGAGAAAAATACGACTTCTGTGTCTCCCGCGCAGTAGCCAATTTAAGCACCCTTTCCGAGTATTGTATCCCCTTCGTAAAAGAAGGAGGCAGCTTTATTTCTTATAAATCCGGCAAGATTGATGAAGAGCTTGCGCAGGCAGAAAATGCTGTGAAAATCCTTGGTGGAAAAGTTCAGGATGTAGTGAAATTTCCACTTATGGACACGGATATGGATCGTTCTTTCGTTGTGATCAAGAAGATGAAACCGACCGCCAAGAAGTACCCCAGGAAGGCTGGCTTGCCGGCGAAGGAGCCGTTGGCGTAGAATATGTGTTAATATTAAGATAACTTTAGTCCTGAAAGAGGAAGAAATCCGTACTATATTTCCCTCCGATAATATCGGCGATTTTTTTCTGAGATAACATAGGTTCTGTCTCAATCACTTTCAAAGGAATTGTCTTCATTGGGAATAGTTTGGTTAGTAGCTTGGTTAGTGTGATTAACCAAGCTACTAACCAAGCTCTTAAACATAACCATAATATCCTCACACTTAATCGTATATTCTGGCATAGGATTTCCAGCTTCCTCGCAACTGTCTTTGATTTTTTTCTATTCCACATCCCCGTGCCTTAGAGCGTGTCTGAAAAATCATTCCCGCAATCTGCACGCCCCACTTTGCGGAATGTATTTTATTTTGGGACACATTTCCAACACAAAATAATCACATATTTCTCACATAATTATCTAAATTTCCTCACAGGTTGCACATAAAATAATCATAGATAGATGCATGGGATAAGCCATGCATCTGCAACTTGAAGGAGGTAAGAAACTTGATTGAAGTAAAAAATCTGGTAAAACGCTACGGCGATCACACCGCTGTAGACCACCTTTCTTTTGAAATAGAGAAAGGCAAGATTTATGGTTTCCTGGGCCCCAACGGCGCCGGAAAATCCACAACCATGAATATGATAACCGGCTATATTGCATCTACCGAGGGAACAGTAGTCATAGACGGTCATGATATTCTGGAAGAACCTGAGGAGGCAAAAAAATGCATCGGATATCTACCCGAAATGCCGCCCCTTTATTTTGATATGACCGTTCTGGAATATCTGAAATTCGTAGCAGATCTGAAGAAAATTCCTAAAGATAAAAAAGCCACTATGATCGAAGAAATCATGGACATGGTAAAGATTACTGACATGAAAAATCGTCTGATCAAGAACCTTTCTAAAGGTTACAGACAGAGAGTTGGTATTGCGCAGGCTGTGCTTGGTTACCCGGAGGTTATTATTCTGGATGAGCCGACTGTCGGTCTTGACCCAAAACAGATCAACGAAATCCGCGATCTGATCAAAGGCCTGAAACAGAAACACACCGTTATCCTTAGCTCCCATATTTTGTCCGAAGTCAGCGCCGTTTGCGACTACGTGCTGATCATTTCCCATGGAAAACTGGTAGCCAGCGATACCCCTGAGAATCTGGGAAAACTGGCAGCAGGCTCAAACAACCTGAATCTGCTTGTAAAAGGTCAGAAAGACACTATCAGAGCCGCTCTGGAGGCCGTAGAAGGGGTAAAAGAGGTTACGGTAAAGAAAAGCCCGGAGGAAGGCGTATACGCCATTACAGTGGGAACAGAAGAGAATATGGATGTGCGTGAAAAAGTGTTCTACAGTATGGTAAATGCCAGCTGTCCGATCCTTGAAATGCAGTCTAAGAAAGTTTCTCTGGAAGAGATCTTCCTTGAACTTACAGAGAGCGAGAAAAAAGATAAAGATGCGTCAGGAAAAAAATCCGGAAAATCTTTCTTTAAGACGGCAGCAGATGCTGAGAAGTATTTGAATGAGAAAAACGAAGATACTGTCCTTGATAATGGACTTGAAGAAAAAGACTTTGATGAATCGGGCAAAGTATCCAATGATGTGTCAGATAATGGACTGTCTGGTGATAAACAGGATAGTTTTGCCGCATCTGAGAAAGAAAAGGGGGAAGAGTAAACCATGCTTGCTATTTATAAAAGAGAGCTGAAAAGCTACCTGACCTCCATGGTCGGCTACCTGTTTATGTTTTTTGTGTTGCTGATCGCAGGTATTTACTTTTCAGCGTACCAGCTTTCAGCTGCTTATCCGAAATTTGAATATACTTTAAATGCCATGACCTTTGTGTTTCTGATTGCAGTGCCGATCCTGACCATGCGTGTACTTGCTGAGGAAAGAAAGCAGAAAACAGACCAGCTTCTGCTTACTTCTCCAGTATCTGTATCCGGCATCGTAATGGGAAAATATCTTGCACTTGTGACTATTTATGCAATCCCTATTGCAGTTCTGGCAACCTATCCGCTGATCATGTCAAAGTTCGGAACCGTTGCATTTGGCTCTGCGTACACAGCACTCCTTGGATTTTTCCTTCTGGGAAGTGCAAACATTGCGATCGGCGTATTTTTCTCAGCAATCACTGAGAGCCAGGTAATTGCAGCAGTTCTTACCTTTGTATTTTTATTTGCTTTTTATATGATGAATGGAATTTCTTCCTTTTTCTCAGAGACGGCAATGTCTACATGTGTGACATTTGGCATTCTGATCATAGCGCTTAGCCTTATGATCTACAGTATGATTAAAAATGCAGTGATCTCAGGTGCTGTCTGCGTGATTGGAGAAGTGGCACTGGTAATCGTTTACGTTGTAAAATCCAGCGTGTTTGAAGGAGGAATCCAGAAGGTTCTTGAAGTGTTTAACTTAAGTTCACACTTTGAAAACTTTACAAACAGTATTTTTGATGTGACTGGAGTTCTTTATTTCCTGTCTGTCATTGCCATTTGTATATTCCTTACCATGCAGACAATTTTGAAGAGACGTTGGAATTAAGGAGGTGGGGAAAATGTTTTTTAAGAAGAAAAATGATAACAATATTGACAATAACGATAAAAACGTAATTAATATCGAAAGTGTCGAAAATAATAACAATAATAACAAAAAAGAAAAACGAAAATTTAAAGACAGTATTAATAAAAAGTACTTGAAAAATGGAAGCTACAGTTCTGTTATGATTGTTGTTTTCGTTGCTATCATTATTGTTATAAATATGATTGTAGGAAATCTTCCTTCAAAGTATACGCAGCTGGATATCAGCTCCGAGAAACTTTACACCATCGGTGATGAGACAAAAGCGATGCTGAAAGATCTGGACAAGGATGTAACCATATATCAGATCGCCCAGAGCGGAAGTGAGGATGAGACTATCAGTAATCTGCTTCAAAGATATGCAGATGAATCTGATCATATTAAGGTGGAACAGAAAGATCCAGTGGTCAATCCTAAATTTGTCAGTGAATACACCAGTGACAACCTTTCCTCTAATAGCTTAATTGTTGTATGCGGAGACAGAAATAAGGTTGTAAATTATAACAATATTTACGAATCTACAATGGATTACAACACATACAGTTATCAGACAACAGGCTTCGACGGCGAAGGTCAGATCACAAGTGCCATTGCATATGTAACCAGTGAAAACCTGCCGGTATTGTATACATTAGAGGGACATGGAGAGCAGGAGCTTGATTCTACGATCAAGGAAGATATTGAGAAAGCAAACATGGAAATCAAATCCCTGAATCTGCTTACGGAGGGAAGCGTTCCAGAGGATGCCAGCTGTCTGCTGATTGATTCTCCTACAACAGATATCTCAGAGGATGAGAAGACTGCATTGATCGATTATCTGGAAAATGGTGGAAAAGCAATGATTTTCTCCGATTACACAGGAGAAAAAATGGAAAACTTTGATGCAGTGCTGGAAAACTACGGAGTAAGCAGAGTAGATGGCCTGGTATTTGAGGGCGATGCACAGCATTATGCCGCGCAGATGCCTTACTACCTGGTTCCAACTGTAAACAGCACAGATATTACATCTGATGTTGCTTCTTCTGGATATTACATCTTGATGCCTTATGCGCAGGGAATCCGGAAATCTGATGACGTGAGAGACACTGTAAATATTGAAAGTCTTCTTACAACTTCCGACAGCGCATATTCAAAGACAGATTTGAACAGCGGTTCTCTTGAAAAGGAAGACGGTGATGTGGATGGTCCATTTGACCTGGGTGTCAGCATTACAGAGACTGTAGATGATGATAAAGAGACTCATATTATTTATTATTCCACATCAAACCTGCTGCAGAGCCAGATCAATCAGATGGTTTCTGGTGGAAATGAGAAACTTGTGATGGCTTCTTTAAGTTCTCTGGTAGACACAGAAGACAGTACAACAGTTTCTATCCCATCAAAGAGTCTGGAAGTATCTTATCTGACTTTGACAGCATATGATGCAAGCTTCTGGAAAATCTGTACCATTGGTCTGATTCCTGGAGCATTCCTGTTGATTGGATTTATGATTTGGTTAAAGAGGAGAAAAGCCTGATGAAGAAAAAATCAGTAAATCTTATTACAGCAGTGGGCGTTTTGGTTGTCCTCAGCGGCGCATACGTAGGCGTAAAAGCCTACGTAGCCAAGCAGGAGGCCGCGGATACTGAAAGTGCGGAGGAAGAAAATCCGGAAATTATTTCCATAGCGTCTGCTGATGTGAAATCAATAAAATTTGTAATTGATAAAAAAGAAGTTACCTTTGAAAAAGATGGAGATTCCTGGGTGAAAAGTGATGAAACTGGTTTCCCGGTAGATCAGGATAAAATCGATACACTGGTCAGCTCCCTGAATTCTATAAAAGCGGAAAGAACACTGGAAAATGTGGAGGATGCATCAGAATATGAACTGGATCAGCCGGATAACACGATCACGGTTACCACAGAAGATGGGGAAACGACAGTAATCCAGCTTGGAATGGAGAATGACTCCACAAGTCAGGAATACATTGACTTGAACAAGGATTCTTCTACAGTTTATGTAGTAAGCAATTCCACGTTTTCTTCTTTTGAGGGAACTTTGTACGACTTTGCAAAAAGCGGAGTTTTCCCAACTGTGGATTCCTCTACGGTCAGCAAAATTTCTGTAGATGGAAAAGATTCTTCTTATGTTGTAGAGAAAGATGAAAGTAATTTCTGGAATATTACTGGTGATGGAGAGACTGAGAAAGCAGATTCAGCGAAGGCCACTTCATTAGCCAGTGCATTATCCAGCATGGCTTATTCGAGCTATGTAAACTATAACTGCGCGGAAGATGAATTCTCTCAGTATGGATTGGATAAGCCGTATGCAGAGATTACAGTGTGTTATCAGGAAAAAGTTAAGAAAGAGTCCACTGATGATGAAAACGAGGCTGAAAATGGCGATGAGGAGGTCTCAGAGGCATCTGAGGATGAGAATCAGGGCGATGAAACGGCGGATTCTGAGACTGATGGAAGCGAAAGCTTAGATGAAGATGCGGATTCTGAGACAGATGGAAACGAAAGCTCAGATGAAGATGTGGATGTGGCAGACGCAGAAGCTGTAGAAAATGAGAATACAGATGAAACAGCAGATGACAACGTCGAAGCAGAAGATACAGATGTAACTGAATCAGATGACGAGGCTGGGGTGGAAACAGCAGATACTGAGTCCGCAGAAAGTTCTGAAGATTCAGAAGAAGATTCAGAACCGGAAACTGAAATGGTTGACAGAGAACTTGTAATTCAGGTTGGAGATCAATCTTCAGATGGTGGAAGATATGTTCGGGTAAATGACAGCAACGAAATTTATACAATCTCCGAGGATTCTCTTGATACTTTCCTTGGAAAAACAAATGCTGATTTCTGGGATTTGACAGTAAGCTATTTGTCTGTAAATAATCTGGATACTCTGGATGTGAACTACGGAGGAGAAGATTATATCGTAAATGTTTCACGTGAAACATCTGAGGATGAAAACGTAGAAACATCGGATGATGAGACGGAAAATGAAGATACAACAGATAGTACCAGCAGTGATGTTGTCGACGGCAACGATGTAGAGGGAAATGTTGTCGATGATAACACTTCATCAGGTGATTTGACCGACGAAGATACTGAAAATACAGATGAAAGTTCTTCTACTGCAAGCACCACAAGTTCAACCAGTGTAACCTTATCTTATACACTAAATGGAAAAGATCTGGACAGCACAACATTTACAACGTTCTACAATAAGCTGATCAACATGACAGCGCAGAAACGTCTGACTGATGAATTTAAGTCCAATGCAGATCCGGAAATGACTGTGAAATTTACAGATATAGATGGCAATGAAATGGAAGTGAAGTATTATTCCTATGATACAAATTACTATGCCGCTGTTATAAACAAAAAAGTATATCTGGTAAATAAAATGACAGTAAAAGAACTGTTTCAGGCATTTGAAGCTGTAACTGGTGAAAAAGAGAAAAACGAAAGCACTGAGACAGCAGATCCTGAAACAAATGCCACTACAGATAATGCTGAAACAGAAACGACAGAGACTTCAGAGGATGTTGAAGAGTAGCTAAAAAATATGCTAAAAAAGATCTTTGCCTGTGAAAAGAACAGGACAAGGATCTTTTTTTGTTGCTTGGAAAAACTGTTGAATTGCCTTCTGCATAAAAATTCTATCGAATATGAATATGCGTATATATTGTTTTATGAGTAACTACACTAATCAAGCAGGCTACGTGGAATTGAGGGATGGATGAAAAAACGCGTGGCGGGCTACGCTAGAACGTGTTTGAAAAAGCAGTCCCGCAATCTGCACGCCCCACTTTGCGTTATATTTCAACCGAATTCGGTTGCCGTAGCCTACTACGGCGCTCTCATCCGGGCGAAATCTCCCACAAATTGTGACACACATCTTGCAGAAAGCTTTTTTAAACAGGCTCTAAGGTTTATTTGTGCGAGCGGATCCACAGGAGGTGGGGGTATAGTTAGTTCAAAAAATAATGTGTGAGAGAGTACTTGAAAAAGCATTCCTGAAATCTACGTGCCCAATTTTACGGTATATTTTGCAGAATGCCTTTTCAAACACGCTCTGGTCCGCTGACATTTCAAACGGTATGAAATATGTAATTAACGTTGGCTATTTTATCTGTTTAAATTTCTATATGCATTTTTTGAAAATAAATTTTTAAAATCTTTGACTTTTACTCATATGGTTTTAAATTAGTTGACTGTATGAAAAGTCCGAAAACAGAAACTTTGCTTTTACTTTCTGCAATATTACGGTAAATATAAAATGTAATAATAACATTTATAAAATAAAAACCCATTAAAATACGCGATAAAGTCCAAAAAATGACACTTGACAACATAATGGCACAACAAAGACCTATTTAATGTACTATAAATAACAAAACAAGCAAATGAAACCGTAAAAATCCTCTAAAAAATATATTGTCATGCGGAAATATACTTTTAAACAATTCTGATTAAAACAAAAAGATTGTATAAAGATAAAACAGAACAACGCATAATTGAAAAAATAACAAAATAATACGAAAAGAGCTCTGAGATATATTTTAAAAATCATTTCGCGATCTGCACACCCCAATTTGCAGTATATTTTACCTGTAGTTGGGTGTTGTAGCACGCTACAGCACCCTCATCCTGGCTAGCTCACCCACAAATTGTGGCGTACATCTTGCAGAAAGCCCTTTTCAAACACGTTTTGGAATGTATCAAAAAAATCATTTTTGCGATCTGCATACCCTACTTTACAGTATATTTTTCTTGAATTTGACTGCCATAGTTCGCTACGACAACCTCATCCTGGTCAAAGCCCCACAAATTGTGACGTACATCTTGCAGAAAGCTTTTTAAATATGCTCTGGAAATATAGAAAGAACAGGAAAAGTATAAAGTATAATAAATTATCATTACAAAAACAAAAAACTTCGAAATTATATTGTACAATTTCGAAGTTTTTATTCTGCTTTGAAGACATATCTATAACTTTATTTTTAGAAGAATGCACCAACCTGCTCAAGAAACGCTTCTACATTCTCAATATGTGGAAAATGCTTGGAACATGAAATAGTTGCTGACTCAATTGCTGGATTTACTTTCTGATAAGCTTCTACAATTGCGGCACCATTTGGTTCGTCTTCGCCCTCTACGATATAAATACTATTATCAATTGATTCTACAGCATGGCGAATGTTGATATTCATATATTTAGCACTTTGGCTGGAGTATAGGCATTTTGCATAATAACCACCTTTGTGCGCAGCTTCATAATATGTATCCAGGACATCTTTATCTACATGGAATGGATTATAATAAAGATTATCAAGGAAGAAATCATTAATTGTTTCACGTGAAACAATTATATGGTAGATAAAGGTTCCAAATATAGGCAGTTCGATAAAAAATTTGAATAATTTATCTTTTTTTGTGGTAGTTTGGGCAAGAGAAATAATGCTTACCGGATTAATAAACATGATTTTATTAATGCTTTCTTTATCGTAAGCAGCGGCAGTAGTAACAAATGAACATGAGAAACCACTTGCAATGATGTCGGTTTTCTCTTTAATTACATTTTTTATAAAATCGCAGATGATTTGTACGAAAAGAAAATTTGTATATGTAATTCCAGCCTTTTCCGAACGTCCGCAACCTAATAGATCGATGGTATATACGGTGTGTTCCTGAGCGAGCTGATCCTCAACACGAGACCATTCGTATCCACTGGCTCCAGGCATTGTATCATGAATAAGAAGAAGTGGAGAACCTTTTCCCTTCTTGGTATAATAAATTTTTCCGAATCGCCAATTATAATAGTTGTGATTGGAAAAATCAAGCATTTCTTTTAACTGGGAAGAGGCAACAATTACTCTATTGGTGAGATGGATGACGCCAGCGGCAATCGTAGTCAACGCAGCCAGAGTCAGAATTTTATGTTTAGTGTCTTTCATTTTATAGAGGACCTCCTTTGGGTTTGTATGTATATTATACGCCAAAGAGGTTGATTTTACAATGTTTTTTGACGTATAAATAGGAATTGACAGAATATTGGGTTGTTGTTTATTATGTGAACAGCAACACGCTTTGCGATACGCAGAAAACAAGAATTCGCATAAAGTTCTTTAGGAGGGACGCATTTGGACAATGTGTATTATTCTCTCGCTGGCGCAACGCTCCGATGAACTAATCGCTAACTGCGATTAATGCGTTCGGGAGAGCCCTCACGCATAAGTCTTCGTAAGCGCAGGATTTCATCTACGCTAAGAACGCGCCTGAAATGGCTCGCTAGAGTAATACACATTGCCCAAATGCTGTGTACTGGCTGGGACTTGTTGGTTGGTAAGAACTTTTAACGAAGGGGGGGAGAGTGAGTGACTGGTTTCCCTATACTTTTTTTGCAACGATAGATTGGCAAAAAACAATAAAGTTGCGGAATACCAACTACTTCCTCTCACCACTCGTTGTTGTCGTTACTGTTTCTTTCTTCCCTTTCCAGTAACCAGCGATTTTGCAATGTATATTCGCAAGCCATGCATTTCAGGAGCGGTTTTAATGGAGGCGAGATC
This sequence comes from Ruminococcus sp. RTP21358st1_G6_RTP21358_211008, assembly GCF_040908885.1. Lineage (NCBI taxonomy): Bacteria > Bacillati > Bacillota > Clostridia > Eubacteriales > Oscillospiraceae > Ruminococcus > Ruminococcus sp. RTP21358st1_G6_RTP21358_211008. Next base: position 20,038 of record NZ_JBDGDM010000020.1, on the reverse strand, counting down.
CATGACTTACGGAGACTTAGGCGCGAAGGCTCTCTTGAGCGTCTTAGTCGTAGTTAGTCATTAGCTTGCCGGAACGCCTGGACGCGCGGCGGTGAATATACATTGTGAAATCGCGTCCGGAATAACGACCAACACATTAAATAGCAATAGAAAATAATAATAACTTCGCTAACATGTTAACTGACAATAAATATATTCATAAAAAATGTTTAAAATCTCATAATTAGGGTCATAATTAATAAGAAGATAAAAATAGACAATATTTTCATGAAAAAAAATGCCATTTTCTATGTTTCACGTGAAACATTATGTGGCGAGATAAATTTAAAAGTGTTATAATAGCAATAGCTATATGATAAGATTGCAGAACCTATAGGATGGTGATGTGATCTATAAACTTTGGTTATTGTGTGCAATTAAAAATTGCAAAATGTTTCACGTGAAACATTTTTATGTAATAAGAAATTCAATTGAAATTTTCTATTACATAAAAAGCCCTACCAGGCAGGATCACACTGCGGCGGAAGGTTAGATGGCGCTCGAGGTGCCCCGCCGTAGGTGAAGAATCCTGCAAGCAGGCTTCTTTTTTACAATTAAACATGTTGCTTTTTATAAAAATGTTGTGTGAACAGTAACCTAAATAATATGAAAGGGAGGGTTGATATTGGGCAGAACGATTGCGGTTGCTAATCAGAAAGGCGGCGTTGGTAAATCTACCACAGCCATTAATCTTTCTGCATGCCTGGCAGAACAGGGGAAAAAAGTTCTGACAATTGACATGGATCCTCAGGGAAACACTACCAGTGGATTAGGTGTTGATAAAAATGAAGTAGAAGATACCTTGTATGAACTTCTGGTAGGACAGTCCGATGTTGAGAAGACGATTGTCAAAGATGTAGTAGAAAATGTAGATTTGATACCATCAAATGTAAATCTGTCTGGCGCAGAGATTGAGCTTGTTGGTATTGATAATAAAGAATACATATTGAAAGAGATTACTGACAAAATAAAGAATAATTATGATTATATTATTATTGATTGTCCCCCATCTCTGAATATGCTTACTATTAATGCACTTACTGCTGCGACATCTGTTTTGGTTCCGATTCAGTGTGAGTACTATGCATTGGAAGGACTATCACAGCTGATACATACTATTGATCTGGTAAAGGACAGACTGAATAATGATCTTGAGATTGAGGGCGTTGTGTTTACTATGTATGATGCCCGTACAAATTTATCGCTGCAGGTAGTAGAGAATGTTAAGGAAAATCTTCAGCAGAATATTTACAAGACCATTATTCCGAGAAATGTCAGACTGGCAGAAGCTCCAAGTTACGGACAGCCGATTACACTTTATGATTCGAGATCCACAGGGGCAGAAGCTTATCGCCTTCTTGCAGAAGAAGTGATAAACAGGGAGGTTGAGTAATGGCAGTTAAGAAGAAAGGTCTTGGAAGAGGTCTGGATGCTCTTTTCCCGGAGAAGTCAGTGAAGCCAACTGAGAAAAAGCCGGAGCAAAAGTCAGTTGCCACAAATGAAAGCTTACATCAGCAGGAAGAAGGTTCTTTGAATGCTTCAGCAGTGAAGAGTGCTGCAGAAACAAAAGATACAGCACAAGCTGCAGTGGTTGAAGAACCGAAGAAATCTGAAATGCTTGTGAAGATTTCAAAGGTGGAGCCAAACAGAACTCAGCCACGCAAGCAGTTTGATGAGGATGCTTTACTGGAATTATCTGAATCAATTAAGCAGTTTGGCATCTTACAGCCACTTCTGGTTTCGGATAAAGGCGATTACTATGAAATTATTGCGGGCGAGAGAAGATGGAGGGCAGCTAAACTTGCCGGGGTGAAAGAAGTTCCGGTAATCATTAAGGAATTTAATGATCAGCAGGTAGTTGAGATTTCCCTGATTGAAAATATTCAGCGGGAAGACTTAAATCCAATAGAGGAAGCGATGGCCTATAAGCGTCTGATCGATGAATTTAAGCTGAAACAGGATAATATTGCAGAACGCGTTTCTAAGAGCAGAACTGCAGTGACTAATTCCCTTCGCCTTTTGAAATTGGATGAAAGAGTTCAGCAGATGCTGATTGATGAGATGATTTCAGCTGGGCATGCTCGTGCAATTCTTGCGATTACAGACAAAGATAAGCAGACAAGTGTGGCAATGAAGATTTTTGATGAGAAATTAAGTGTTCGAGAGACTGAAAAACTGGTAAAACATATTGTGGAGCCACCGAAGAAAACTCAGAAAACAGTAAATACAGCTGAAGATGCGATTTACGAGAGTCTTGAAGAGAAAATGAAGGGAATCGTGGGAACTCGGGTTTTTATACACAGAAAGAAAAATAATAAAGGTAAAATTGAAATTGAATATTATTCCAGAGATGAACTGGAAAGAATCATTGAGTTGTTTGAATCAATAAGATAAGGAGAGTGCATGAGCAGTATTTTTGACAGCCTGGGAATCGACCCGGGTATCATTATTATTTTACTGCTGATTCTGATCATCGTTCTGGCGGTGAATGTATTCAGCAGCAAAATGAGGCTTAGCCGTTTGGAACGTAAATACAAAATGTTCATGAAAGGCAGTGACGCACAATCTCTTGAGAAAGTTTTTGTACGAAAATTCGCTCAGATTGACCGCCTTTATGAAGCAAAAGAGGATCATGAGCACGACATCAGCTTTATCAAACATCATTTGGAATCTATGTTCAGCAAATATGGCGTTGAAAAGTATGATGCGTTCGATGATGTAGGCGGAAAACTTAGTTTTGCACTGGCTTTGTTGGATCAGGATAATTCCGGAGTAATTTTGAATGCAGTACACAGCAGAGATAATTGCTTTCTTTATCTGAAAGAAATTGTAAAGGGAGAGTCCTATGTAATGTTGAGCCAGGAAGAACTTGAAGCCCTTAGAAAAGCTGTAAATTTTGGCTTGGAAAATATTGAAAAAGATGAGTAAATTGATTGCTGCGAACAGTTGGTAAAAAATGAATATAAGTCATAAAAAACAGCAAAAAATGACAAAATTGTTATAAAAAACAAATAGCAATGACAATATTGTTATAAAACGAAAAACAAAACAGATACTTGCCACAAAAAGAGATATGAAAAAATAAAACAGATACTTGCTGCAAAAAGAGATATGGATAAATAAAACAGATATTTGCCATAAAAATAAAGTATCAGTACAGGAGGAAGACATGTTAGACATCAAATTTGTGAGAGAGAACCCGGAAATCGTAAAGCAGAACATCCGCAATAAATTCCAGGATAGCAAACTGGAGCTGGTTGACAAGGTTCTGGAGTTGGATAAGGAAAACCGCGAGATCAAACAGGAAGTAGAAGCTCTTCGTGCAGAGAGAAATAAAATTTCCAAACAGATTGGTGCTCTTATGGGTCAGGGAAAGAAGGATGAAGCAGAGGAAGTTAAGAAACAGGTTGCAGCTTCCGGTGAGCGTATTGAGGAACTTTCCAAGAGAGAGAAAGAAGTTGAGGAAGAGCTTCTGAAGGATATGATGGTAATCCCGAATATCATTGACCCATCTGTACCGATTGGTAAAGATGACAGCGAGAACGTTGAGATTGAGAAATTTGGTGAGCCTGTTGTTCCGGATTTCGAAGTTCCGTATCATACAGAAATCATGGAAGCTTTTGACGGAATCGACCTTGATAGCGCAAGACGTGTTGCTGGTAATGGTTTCTATTATCTGATGGGTGATATCGCAAGACTTCATTCTGCTGTTATTGCATATGCACGTGATTTCATGATTAACAGAGGATTCACATACTGTGTACCGCCGTTCATGATTAGAAGTAACGTTGTTACAGGTGTTATGAGCTTCGCTGAGATGGATGCCATGATGTACAAGATCGAAGGTGAGGATCTGTACCTGATCGGAACCAGTGAGCATTCTATGATTGGTAAATTTATTGACCAGATCATTCCGGAAGAAGAGCTTCCAAAAACTCTTACAAGTTATTCTCCATGCTTCCGTAAAGAGAAGGGTGCCCATGGACTTGAAGAGAGAGGCGTTTACCGTATCCACCAGTTTGAGAAGCAGGAGATGATCGTAGTTTGCAATCCAGAGGACAGCAAGATGTGGTTTGACAAACTGTGGCAGAACACTGTTGATCTGTTTCGTTCCCTGGATATTCCGGTTCGTACACTGGAATGCTGCTCTGGTGACCTGGCAGACCTGAAAGTGAAATCCCTGGATGTTGAAGCATGGTCTCCAAGACAGAAGAAATACTTTGAGGTAGGAAGCTGCTCCAACCTTGGTGATGCACAGGCACGTCGTCTGAAAATCCGTGTAAACGGAAAAGATGGCAAGAAATATCTTGCTCATACTCTTAATAACACAGTTGTTGCTCCGCCAAGAATGCTGATTGCGTTCCTTGAGAATAACCTGAACGCAGATGGAAGCGTAAATATTCCAGTTGCCCTTCAGCCATACATGGGTGGAATGACAAAAATCGAGAAAAAGTCCAAATAATTGGACTTAAAAACGAAATGGTATAAAAATACCAAAAATGGGACTTTGATCTGAAATAGTAATATAGATAAAAAGTAAATGATCTGAAAATAGTAATAGTCAAAAGTAAAATATCAGATGGTCCGGAGAATATCTGAAAAGTTGTTTGATTTGCAATAAGACTGCTTAACAGGGAGGTGATAATGTGCATAGTTATTTAAGAACTGTTGGCTTTTCAAAGGTAAAGTCACGTAAAGAAATGCAGGAAATCATTCAGGATGTGATAAATACTTACGATGAGAAAATTGCAGTGGAGAATCATCCAGATGGAGTTTTTGTACAATATTCCAAGAATTATGGCTGTGACTGTGGAATAACAGTCTGTGGACAGTATGATGAAGACAATGAGTTTCACGTAGAATATTCATTTCCGTTTTTTCGCGGCACAGGAATCACCTCTCAGGAGAGTGTAGTCGTGGAGAGACATGCAGAAAAAGAGTCTTACGCAGGGGCGTGTGATGACATGCGCCTTGGCGTGACTTTGATCTTTTATCTTCAGAATCCTGCAGAATATATGCTGGAGAAGTATAAGGGGAATATGCGTGAAGGACAGCCACTGACGATTACAGGACTGGCAAGAGAAGGGAAAATCCTTTTTCCGGTCCAGAAAGATAAAGAAGCTGTAAAAGTAGAGCGGGAGCTGACAAAAAACCGCAATAATCTGATCGCGGCTGCCAGAAATGGTGATGAAGAAGCCATGGAAGACCTTACAATGGAAGATATGGATATCTATTCCATGATTTCTGAGCGTATTGTTACAGATGATGTGCTGACAATTGTGGATACCTGTTTTATGCCTCATGGAATTGAATGTGACCAGTATAGTGTGATGGGCGAGATCGTGGATTTTGTGAATTTTAAGAACATTCTCACTGGTGAGAAACTGTGCCAGATGACCATCGAGTGCAATGATATCCAGTTCGATGTGTGTATAAACTGTGCGGATCTGCTAGGAGAACCGGCTGTGGGACGCAGATTTAAGGGGCTGATTTGGCTGCAGGGGCAGCTGCATTTTTAGACGAATCTTTAGATTCATATTTATAGACTAAGTTAATTTAAGTTATAAAACACAATCTCAAAGTTAATAAAAAAGCTCTTGACAATTTCGAAAAAAGCTCCTATAATGCAGAACCATCAAAAAGCAAACGAAACTACAAAGGCGTAGAACACTTCAATGTGTCTGCGCCTTTTTCAGACTTAAAAACAATTTTTTTACGAGGCGGAAATTAACTATGAAAAAATTGAAAACAATTTTAATGGGACTGAGAACTAATCTTGGTGCAACACAGGTATTTGTAGATGATAAGTGAAAAATGGGACGAAAAAGTAATTGAGCTGGCCAAAAGTCTGATAAACTGTCAGAGCTATTCAGGACATGAGGATAAAGCGGCGGAAGTTTTAAAGGCGTATATGAAAGAGACTGGTGTTTTTGATGAGATAGAAACTGACTGCTACGGAAATGTGATCGGTCATATTAAAGGAAAAAATCCTGGTTCGAAAGTCCTGTTTGATGGACATATAGACACGGTTCCAGTTGGAAATTTAAAGGACTGGAAACATGATCCATTTCATGCAGTTGTTGAAGAGGGAAAGCTTTATGGAAGAGGATCTGCTGATATGAAAGGTGCGGTAGCTGCATTTACAGTTGCTGCGCATAGATATGCGGTGGAAAATGGGAAAAATTTTGCCGGAGATGTATATGTGGCAGGTGTTGTGCATGAAGAATGCTTCGAAGGTGTTGCCGCGCGAAAAATAAGTGAGAAAGTGAAAACGGATTATGTGGTAATTGGTGAAGCATCTGAAATGAATTTAAAAGTAGGACAGCGTGGCCGTGCGGAAATTGTGGTTGAGACCTTTGGTGTCCCGGCACATTCAGCAAACCCGGAAAAGGGCGTAAATGCAGTATATAAAATGTGTGAGGCCATTCAGGCTATCCGTGAGATCGAGCCGCCTGTCCAGGATAAACTGGGAAAAGGAATCCTGGAGCTGACAGACGTAAAATCTTCCCCATATCCAGGAGCCTCCGTTGTTCCGGAATACTGCCGTGCAACCTATGACCGCAGACTTCTGGTAGGTGAAACCAAGGAAAGCGTGCTTCAGCCAATCATTGAAAAAATGGAAGAGCTGAAGAAAAAGGATCCGCAGTTTTCCTATAAAGTTTCTTATGCAGTGGGAAAAGAGGAATGCTACACCGAAGAAAAAATCCAGGGAGAACGCTTTTTCCCAGGCTGGCTGTTTGGCGTAGAAGAGGAGTGGGTAGCAAAAATAAAATCCGAACTGGAAAAAGAGGGATTTTCTCCAGAGGTAACTACCTACAATTTCTGTACAAACGGAAGCCATTATGCAGGAGAAGCTGGCATCCGTACTATTGGAATGGGACCTGCAAGAGAAAATCTGGCACATACCATTGATGAGTATGCGGAGGTGGAAGATCTGATAAATGTGTCGGTGTGCTATGCGGGGATTATGAAGGCGTTGTTGGGATGATGTATAGCTTTCGGTAAAGTGAAGAAATAATGTGAAAATGATAGAAAAGGCATTCTTTTTTGAGTATACTATTACTTGGAAGGGAGTGCTTTTTTATGATTATTGATAGACTTTCGGTGTTTGTGAAATGGAAATTTTGGAAGCAGTTGAAAAAAGATAGCCCACAAAAAGAAGCAGCTAAAAAAATGAAAAATAGAAAGAACAACTGGATAAAAATAGTTATCCAACTACTGTCGTTTATCTTAATCCCAGAACTGTTCGTAACAGGATTTACAGCTATTGGAGATATTTTTTCCCAGATCTATGCTGGAAGTATTTCCTGGGAGAGTGTCAGGTATTCGGTGTATGTACTAATCGCGACAGTGCCAGGAAGTGTACTGGTGGGGAGATTTTTTTGCGGATTTTTCTGCAGCTTTGGAGCTGTGCAGGATTTCTTGTGGTTTGCAGCGCGGAAGCTGGGAAAAGGCAGCTGGAGGCGGAACAGAAATCCAGAAATATACAAGAAAGCTGACAGAGTTCTGAAACTGGCAAAATATGGAGTACTTGTTTATTTTGTAATATTTATATGGAGTGGTGTTTTGACCTGGAAAGAGCAAGGTCCGTGGGAAATATTTGGCCAGTATATTGTGCCTGGACATTGGCCGGGAGTGAAGCCTTTGTGCTCGGTGGGGGGAATTTTACTCTTGGTGATTTTGACAGGATCAGTGTTGGTAAAGAGATTCTTTTGCAGATATTTCTGTCCAATGGGAGCGGTGTATGCACTGATTTCCAGAGGTGCATTTTTGAAAATCGAAAAGCTCGGACGAGAATGCAGTGCCTGTTCTTTGTGTACTGCGAAATGCAGCATGGGAATTGATTTTACGAAAAAGGAACAAGTTACAGGTGGAGAGTGCATTGCGTGCCAGCAGTGCATTAGCTGGTGCCCGAAAGGAAATGTGCATTTTGGAATTAAATATGGAATGGTGATCGGAGTATTGCTCACGTGTATGATGATTGGGGCTTCCCAGCTCCTTACGGCGAGAAGCTATACGAAGGATAGAAATATAGCAGGCGGTGTTGTTGAAGGTTTCAGATATAAAGACGGTACTTATACTGGAACAGGTGAGGGCTATCGTGGAGCGATACGTGTCACTGTAAGTGTGGCGGACGGAAAAATAACCAGTCTTACACTGGATAGTTATGAGGATGACAAGTCTTATATGGAAAAAGCGAAAGCTGAAATCTTTTCTGCAATAATCGGACAGCAGAATACGAATGCAGATACCGTATCCGGTGCTACATATAGTAGTAAGGGGCTGATTCAGGCTGTACAGAATGCTTTGAAGGAGGCAGGAACTTCAGAGACTGCGGAGAATGGTTCTGATGATAAAGCTGCGGACAAGGCTGAATTTATTTCTGCAGGCCGCTTCCGGAACCTTGTCGATGGCGTATATACAGGATCTGCCGATGCTTTTCGTGGTGATGTAGAAGTTCAGGTTACTGTGGAAAATCAGCAGGTAACGGATATTTCTATCTTCTCATACTGTGACACAGAAGAATATTTTTTTAAAGCTGCGCCAGTTGTAATTGAAGAGATGAAAGAGGAACAAAGTCTGAACATTGATGCTGTCAGCGGAGCCACATACAGCAGCAACGGAATTATTCATGCTGTGGCAAATGCATTGGAGATTCCCGAAGATCAATATGCCGAACGTCCTGGCCGGAATCTGGCTGCTAAGAAGAAAAGCCATGGACATATTGTAAAACATGTAATAGAAAACCAGGAAGAGTATGAAAAGAAGGTTAAGGAGTATGAAAAATAGATAACAGAAATCAGAAACGGAGGATGCAGACTGGGAATCGTAATGAATAGACATTGACAGCCCTTATACAGCAGGCATATAATATATCAGATATACACAAAAAATATATGCAAAAATGTAAAATATCTGGTAACTATTCAATATCTGCGCTGCAAGCGTTACAATTTGGAGTATAAGTACTGGGGAAAAAATGAGACGAACGAAAGCATATCGGTTGATTTTTGTGGGAGTGGCATCTGTTCTGCTGGGAGGCTGCTCGGGGAGTTCAAAGGCAAACATGGAGGAGGCAGCAGAACAGCCCGCTGTGGTGGACTATACCTGTATTTCCAATCCGGAAAGCGATAAGCAAATATATGTTATTCTGAAAAATTATCATGGTGCTTACTGGGAGAAAGTAATAGATGGTATAACAGAAGCTGCAAAAAAACTGGATGAAGCGGTTTATCTTGGCGGAATTGATAACGAAACTGACATTTCCGGTCAGATTGACCTGATGAACCAGGCTATGGAGCAAGGCGCTGACGGAATCCTGCTGGCTCCGGCAGATTCCAATTCACTGGCAGACAGCTGTCAGAAGGTACGGGAAAAGGAGATTCCGGTAGTACTTATTGATTCTTCTATTAACAGCAGCGAATTTGATGCCTGTTACATGACAGATAATATAGATGCCGGAGAAATGGCAGCGAAAGAAATGCTGGAGATGCTGTATGATGCAGGGAATTCACCGACAGACCCACTGGAAGTGGGAATCCAGTTGTCAGCGGATACCTCCCAGGCAATGGTAAACCGTGTTTCCGGATTCCTGAATTTCTGGGCGGGCAATGCACCGGAGCAGTGGGAAATCGTTCAGGATATAAGAGTTAATGGTGGTGATACGAAAAAGGCACAATCGGATGCTTCTGCATTATTGAGAGAAAATGCAGATATAAAGGGCTTTTTCGGTTGTAATAACACATCTACTGTCGGCATCGTAAATACTCTTTTTGAAGAAGAAAGAACAGATGTGGTGCTGGTGGGTTTTGACCTGGCGGACGAAACGAAACAGCTGCTTCAGAATCCGGAGTATCATGCAGTGACTGTGCTGCAGAAACAGGATCAGATGGGATATCTGGGAATGCTTTCCCTGAATTCTCTTATAAAGGGAGAAAAATCAGAGCAGAAGTATTTTGATACTGGAGTCATTATGGTTGATTCTGATTATCTTATGGAGAATGCTGTCTCATGAAAGATCGAAGAAAAAATAAAACAAAAAGAAAAGTCCTGCTGACTTTGTATCTGGCAGTCTGCCTTGTTATTATCGTGGCGGCATACTTTCACATGAGCAGAATTGCGCGGAATTTCAATACAGAGCATCTGGAGCTGATCACAGGCCTGTACGCGGAAAAGATGAATGATTCTATGGAATATCTTCAGAACTATGTACAGGAAGATATAAAGATGATCCGGTCTATGGAAAATGCCCAGCCGGAGGAAATCCTGGAACAGCTGGAGAAAAATCTTGACAAGACTGTTTTCGGTGATATTGGTTTTATTATGAATGATGGCGAAATTTATGGCAGCAGCAGCTGCGCTGTTTCCGATATCAAAAAGAAGAAGCTGGATGAGGCGGCGTTGGCTTCAGATACTTCTTTTAACTCGGATCCTTACCAGTCCAGCAGAACTGGAAATATGACCATGACTGTTTTTGTGCCAGTAGGGGATACTTCACTGGTTCATACACTTTATGTGTCGATTATGATCGAAAATCTCAGACAGCTGGGTGAGTATGAGCTTCTTCAGGGCAAGATCAGCATTCATCTGTTAAAGGCCGATTCAGAAAATTTTATTACCTGTGTCAGTGACAATTCCGGCACGTCTGGCAGTTGGAACAATCTTTTGCTTCAGCAGAAGTATTTCCAGTATGATGCAGGTTATTCCTACAACCAGTGGATAAAGGACATGCGTTCCGGAAAGAAGGATGGGAGATTTTCCGCTATTATCAGAGGAGAGGAATCTACAATTTCCTATAGAAGTATTTCTGTTATGCCAGGCTGGTATGTGATCGTTGAATTGACAAATAAGAATATTTCTGATATCACCCAGCAGTTTTCCGTCTGGGGCGGAGTATACGGAAGTATTCTGGTAGGCTTCACGATGCTGTACATGCTGACCCTTGTGCTGTTGGAGAAAAAAGATAAGAAAATGTACATGGGATTGTCTACTACAGATCCTCTTACCGGAATTCTGAACCGCAGGGCTTTTCAGATTGCCGTGGAAGAAGAATTGCGTAAAAAAACGCCAGGCATCTTCATCTTTATTGATGTAGATAATTTTAAAATTTATAATGATACTTACGGTCATAACAATGGAGACTTCTGCCTGAAGCATTTTGCGAAAACTATGAAAAGCTGTTTCCCGGAGGATAGCATAATCGGCCGGTATGGCGGTGATGAATTTGTGGTTTACTTGAAGAATCTTACAGGGGAAATGGCGCGGACTTATATGGAAACGTTTCAGAGGATGATTTCCCAGCTTACACTGCCTACAGGAGAGGCTGTAGAGCTTTCAGCCAGCGCAGGCGGAGCTGCATTCCCGGAACAGGGAGAAGACGTTATGTCTCTTTGTAAAAGCGCAGATATGGCTTTGTATAAGGTGAAACAGAATGGGAAAGCTGATTTTAAAATGAAAGGAATGTAAATGAAAGGATCCCGGCAAGGTCGAGGCTTGTTAGCCTTCTACCTTGCGAGGGGTCCTTTTTTACTTGATAAATGTATCCTGTGGAAATATTAATTCACGTTTGCCGGATCAATCTCTGTAATGGCTGGTGCCGTCCAGGTGTCCAGTGCATCCACATCCTACGCGATTGGTATAGTTATTTACGAAACCTTGTTTTTCTGCATAAAAATTTTATGGCTCGATAATATTAAAATATTTATACTCTGAGGTAACCGTAACTGCATCCATTAATCGTGTCAGGCAGGTCTCATCACCCTCCTGCTGGATCAAAGCTACAACATTCTCCGCGTTTTTCTGAATAATAGACAGCAGTCCGGCACGTTTGGTAGTCCATGTCACATCAGCATCCGCATCCTGTGTATCTTTCTGATAAAGAAGTACGCCATTTTTCACGCGGAGTACATAATTACCTTCCGGCAATATAAGATTTGCTGTAAACGTCAGATCCGGAACCTTCGTTGTATCTACAAGAATTCCCAGATAATCCAAAATCATTTCAGGTGTCATATGTAAAATAACATCACCGTTACCATTGCCTCGCGTTGCATCATCGGTATTTGTACCATTTCGCAGCTCCTGTGCCGCACAAAGGTAAGCACTGCGCCATGGACCGGATTCTGCCTGATACCCCAATTGCTCTAATGCATCTGCACAAAGATAACGTGCATTCATATTTTCCGGATCAGCAAAAACCAGCGTATTGGTGATCTGGGCAACCCACTGATATTCTCCCTTTGCAAAATCTTCTTTTGCTTTTTCAAGAACCGCATCTGTGTCATCGAAATATTCTACCAGCTTTTGTGCATAATCTGATGGTGTAAGTTCAGCAAGATGGACAGGATTACCGTCATACCACCCCATGTATTTCTCATATACTGCCTTCGAATTATGAGAAACTGTGCCATAATACTGACGGGTATACCAGACTTTCTCCAACTCCTTGGGAAGCTGGATCATATTAGCAATCTCTGTCTCCGTATAACCTTCATTAATGTAAAGCAATGTCTGGTCGTTAATAAACTTATACACAGCTGCAGTATTGGTCATATATTCCTGAATAATATCCTTTCCCCAATGTGGCCAGTTATGAGACTGGAATACTACATCTGCCTGATCACCATAAAGTGCCAGAGATTCCATAATGTACTCTGCCCATGCGTTTCCGTCACGTACCTGGGCTCCGCGGAGTGTATACAGGTTGTGGAGTGTTCCTGTACAGTTTTCAGCCATCCACAAAGCATTTTTCGATCCAATCCAGAAGTTCATCTCCGCCGGTGCTTCGGTACCCGGAGTAAGCTGAAATTCAATTTCCACTCCATCAATAGTATGCTTCTCACCGGTTTCTGTGATTTCAAGTGTAGGAGAAATATAACTTGTACTGCCCCTGGACTGCCCCATTCCAATACCAATGGCAAGAGCTCCTGTTTCACTGGCCTCAAGCATGGTTCCATACTGATAGCTTGCTCTGCGCCCCATGGCAGTACCTGCATAAATATTCTCGCTGACAGCATGCTTCTCAAAGCCCTCCGGTGCAATTACCTGCACATCACCGGATTGTACATCTTCTTCTGAAATAATTCCCCTGACTCCACCGAAATGATCAACATGGGAATGGCTGTAAATCACTGCCTTTACAGGAAAAGTGCCCAGATTCTCTTCCACCAGGGAAAAAGCCGCTGCCGCACATTCCATGCTCATCAGTGGATCTACTACAATCCATCCCGTATCACCTTTTATGAAAGTGACATTTGACATATCATAGCCACGCACCTGATAGATTCCATCGGTTACTTCAAAAAGACCATAAATATGATTCAGCTGTGTATCTCTCCAAAGACTTGGATTCGCTGTATCCGGAGCATCCTGATCCAGAAAAGCATATGCCGCCTGACTCCATACAAGCTTTCCGTTCTCATCATAAATATCCAGAGTATCCGGAGAAGCAATAAGACCCTTTGTAGCATTTTCAAATTCCGCAGTATCCTCGAAATCCAGCAATGCATAAACTTCCTGATTTGCATCAATGGTATACTGGGTGGCTGGTTTGCTTTCTGCTGTTAATTCTGATGCGGCAATTGCGGTGGAACTGCCACAGACAGCCATAGTAAGTGCCAATGCAGCGGTAGTCAAAGTAACTGCTTTTTTTCTTTTCATGATACGTTTTCCCCCTTGTTCTGCAAAAAATTCAGATATTTTCTGCTGTAAATCTTAATTGCTTGCAAAAAACAATATCTAATAAAAATATAGCATGAATGTATCAGGGGAACAATCGAATTATAGCAAAATAACATTTCTATTGCGGTAAATCAACCTAATAAGCGGTAAAACGACATTTGTTATTTAGAGGAATTACTTTTCATGGAAACTTCAACCAATCTGACCAGATGATTTTTTTCACTTATAGATTTCATTTTGTCTGCATTAAACAAAATGCATCCACAGTGTCCCGGAAATGTAGGAAAACATATAATTTTCAGATTCGTATCTATTTCAGGACTATAATCCATGATTTCCAGCGTTTCACCATACAAGGTGGCACGTTCATAAACATGAAGCCATTTTGCGTCCATATTGGAAAAAAGACTGGAAAAAGAACTTCCGATCATCTTGTCTAAGGGCTGCTTTTCCAGGGCAGCCAGCGCTTCGTTCCCATAGCGGAAGATCCAGTCCACTGCCTTTTTTTCTTCATTGAATACCATTTCTATATCTGTGAATGCAAAAGGGAGAGCATCACATATTTTATAATATTTGCGATACTCTTCTGCTGTCAGCGGCAGCTTTTTTTTACTGATTTTTGCAATTATAAGCTCCTGATTTTTCTGCAGTTCTTCTCTGAGCACCCTTTTTTTACGTTTTGTATAGCAAATTTTCTCACCATTAGACAGCAAAATCCTGTCTCCAATATCACTGATTGCAGATACAGCTACCATACAGCCACGTTTTACCTCAATAAATTCTTCATTCAATTGTTTCTTTAATTCTTTCAGTGTCATTCGGCAACGATAAACGTTTCCATCAAACATATGAATCCTGCAATGATCATCGGACATGATCACATAGAGAATGTCTGCACATCGGATTGCGATTTTTGTGCGATTGAAGGTTACTGTAATGAATTCCTGCTGCATGGCTGAGGTCTCCTTCTGGTAATTAAAAATCTATTTGAAAAATATAACTTTTATTATTCTAGCACTGTGTCAAAGCTCTTACAAGTATATAGATGCCAACCGTATAGTGCATCAATTTGTGTTTCAAAAGTGGTAACTGCTTCGTAATGCATATCTTGTAGAAAGCTTTTTTCAAACATGCTCTAACGAACAGTAACCATTGTAAGGACGGTATAGAAGAAAAGTCTTGTAATTTGTGTGTAATTATAGTACAATTGAAGCTACAGATTTGTCCTGTTAGTTTAATGGATAGAACAAGTGCCTCCTAAGGGTCAGGTGGAGCAATCCCCTTTTGGAAGCGATTTATGAAATAAATTTGAAAATTGCTCTATTACAATTAAATACGTCTCAGTACCTCAGTAGGATAGAGGGTTCGCCTCCTAAGCGAAACGTCGCAGGTTCGA
This sequence comes from Ruminococcus sp. RTP21358st1_G6_RTP21358_211008, assembly GCF_040908885.1. NCBI lineage: Bacteria > Bacillati > Bacillota > Clostridia > Eubacteriales > Oscillospiraceae > Ruminococcus > Ruminococcus sp. RTP21358st1_G6_RTP21358_211008. The sequence goes on along the minus strand of NZ_JBDGDM010000020.1, from coordinate 4,923 downwards.
TTCCTGTCTGGGACGCCAGCAAACAACGCTGAAAGCCTTGATTTATCGAGGTTTTCAGCTTCTTTTGTTTTTGGCTTATAACCTGTCGGATAAGAACATATTCAATTTATATTTTGCAATTTCTTTTGATTTTCAGAATTTGTAATTCGATATTTTTATGACTGTTTGAGTAGAAGAGTTTGCTAACACTTTTTTTATTTTCAAAAAATATCAGCAGATTTTTGAAGATTTGCTAACACTTTTGAAAAATTACTTTGAAGCTGATTGTTTCAAAAGCATTTTTTTCATCTCTGGCGTAAGTGATTTTAAAAGCTGTAAAAGCTCCATATCACTGTCTGATAAGCCGTTGTTTTCTGGCTGAAATTCCTCATTTTGTGGTTGCATTTCCGAATCATGGTTTAGAGTGGAATAAAATTGTTCGTCCATCTTTTGAGCATTGTAACGTCTATCTTCATCTATGATTTCTGAATAAACGTCTGTAACCATTTCTGCTTCTGCATGACCTGTATCGCCTTGTACTGATTTTACATCGCCGTTGGTCATTTTCAATTTGTATCCTGTTGATAAATGACGCAGACTGTGGAAAACAACTTTTTCATAGCCATTTTGTTCGCATAACTTTTGAAATCTGTCTCTCACAATTCTACTTTCAACGGGATTTCCATTTTCCAAAGCTATAACAAGGTTGTAATTGTTATAAGCGTCTCCTAGAAATTCCTGTAATTCCTTTTGGTCTTTTTGATATTGCACCAGCAATTCTGCAACTGTCTTTGGCAACCATACGGTACGATTACTTGTTTCTGTCTTTGGTGTCTTTAATACAAGCCTTGTTGTGCAATGTGGCTTTTGTGTCGGAAAAATCTTGATAATATCTTTTTCCTTTAATTTCTGCATAGCTTGTGCATTTACTCTGGAAAGCTCTTTGTTGATGATTACCCTTGCGTTATTCGTTGCAATGGATTGTTCATCAATAATCACATCTTCCCATGTAAGACCTGTAATTTCTCCAATACGCATTGAGCAGGAAAACGCCAAATGCATACAGATAGTTAATAAATCGTCGTCTGACTGCTGAATTGCTTCACGGAATGTATCTACACTCCAGACTTTTCTTTTTACCTTAGGAACTTTAGGAAGCGTTGCTAATGAAGCAGGGTTACGCTTGTTGGTATCAATATATTCCCAACGGATTGCTTGATTTAATGCACAGCGTATAATGTCGTGTATTTTCTTGATATTGGCAGGTTGTACGCAACGTCCAGTAGCTTTTCTGTTAGCTCTGGGTACTTCTGGAACACTCAATAAATCGTTGTAGTAGGCAGATAATTTCTTTGTGGTAATCTCATTTAACTTCCAATCCCCGATAAGTGGATTGATGTAATTTTCGATAGTACCGACCTTACTACTAAATGTACTAGGCGACCATTTTGACGTACCATAGAGATTGACAAATATTTTTAAAAAGTCACAAAGCGTAATATCTTCATTGGTACTATCAAGTTCTTTTTTCGATTCATCAATTTGGCGTGCAAACTGTTCCTCTAAGGGAACAATCACATAACCATATTTTTCTTGATAATACTCAACAAATGCTTTTCTCTGCTTTGCTTCTTTCTTTGTCTCTAACGTATCCCATTTCTGTTTACGTTCTCCTGCATTGTCTAAATACCAGTAAATAACGGAAAATGTTGATTTTCTTTTTTTGATTGAAGCCATAATATATTCTCTCCTTAACAGTTAATTTTGATTTAACCATTTATCGAAAGAATCTTTAGATACCCGTATGGCTCTACCAGCACGAACATAAGCGAACTGTCCACTTTTAACCAATGCGTAAGCCACTTTTTTACTCACACATAATTGTTCTGCAATTTCCTCTACTGTATATGTCTTTTTCTCCTTTTTAGGAGTTTCTGTATTTGATGTATCACTTATCACGAGTAATAATAACTCCTTTCCGTGTGATAACAGCAAAATACATACGTTTAACAAGGTCATTATAGCATATCAATAACTCTTGCGGATATGTTTTTTGCCGTTGCTAACACTTTTGCTAATACTTTTTATATGCAGACAAATGGCTTTGGCAAGCTCCACTGGTATCTCAACCATTCCCATTCCTGTGGGCTGAACCGTGTCATACGGGTGTATCATTATCCTGTGTTGCAGGTCATGGCAGAACGACTTTTCCAACGGTCGCTCCCAGATCATTGCATGAATCGCTATCTCCCGATTGGAAAAGTCACGGCGTACAATCTCTGATGGCTCACTGCAAGCACAAACGTATCTGTCTGCATTATTCAGTTGTCAAAGAACTATTAGGCTCTTGTCAGCCTGTATCAATCTGTTTTGTTAAATAGACTGATACAGAATGACAAGCTAAGAAGTAAGCGGAACAGGAAAGAGGGAAGTGCTTATATGAAGCGTTCCGCAGATATTACCTATTCAATTTTTATGTCAAATTCCAATATCATTTTCATAATGGCTTCTCTGATACGACCTTTTAATTCCATATCCACAGCGATATATACATTTCCGTATTCATCATATAATGGGCGAATACAGCTTTTTGATATATACGGGTCATAGAAATCTAAGATTTTATCAATGGAAATTTTGTCGCCGTCCATAGCCGATGAAATCACATAAAATGATGGCTTCTTATACGAACGTTTTTGTTTCAAATACTAATTTTCCTCCTCTAATGACTTTTTCATTTGTTTTAATGCATAGTGTCGGTTTTGAAATACACCACTTCGGGATATATTCTGCAATTTTGCAATTTCCGTATCACTCATATCCAAGAAATAGTACATAAGTACATTTTCACGGTAACGGTCAGATAATTGTTTAATGACTTTTGCCAGCTCATCGTCATATACATAAATGTCATGTCCACATATATTGAAAGTCGTGTAATCCGTTTTATATGTATCCCATATAGCAACTTTATCTATGATAATGTCGGGAAGCTCACAAAAGGGGATAGCTTCTGCTTGATTCTTTTTCAACTCTTTGTAGTAATCCTTTACAACTCCGAAAACAGTTTTTTTTAAACAACTATCAAAACGACACATTACAGTTTTCTGGAAGTCAGATGGTTTCACGTTCTCACCTCCTCCCTGTGCTGTTTTGTATCTATCCCTCTTTCCACTCCATATAAGAAAAAAACAGGGCAGTTGCTAAGTGATTTGAAAAAAATAATCGCTATTTTAGATAAAATTTATACTTGCCCTCACTATATAGCCGACGAGAAAGGCAAAAATTGTTCAATTCGATAAAAAACGACAAAAAAAGACCTGCACACTTAATGTACAGGTTAAGGAAATGGTGATTTCTTATAAATTAGTATTTAATTTTTGTTGCCATCGTATAAACGTATTCTTCTGGTGTAGGGCGTTTCTTTCCGAAATAACTTGAAAATTCAGCTTGCACATCTGGGTCATCGCTGTAATACATTTCATCAATGGTTGACTGAATACGTTCCTTTACTTCTGATACAGAAACACCCTGTTGATGTGCAATCGCTTTAAAAACTTGTTTTGTATCTCGTTTTTTGATACCCAACATTTAACCACAACCTTTCTGAAGAAATTTAATCCCAATCATACTCATCAATGATATTCTTGATTTCGCTGGAGACTGATTTGTCATTCTTTAGTGTTTTAACAACTTTTGCAAATTCATTACGGTTTGGATTTTTTATATCATTATAGCAACGGTGAAGCATTAAAATGTTATGTGAAGTTGGATTTTTTCTGACGGAATTGATTAACAATTCTTCATATCCCTTTTTATAGAACTTTTCTACAAAATGAACTAAATCACCGGGCATTCCAAAATTAACTGAGGGATTAGTGGATATAATTTCTAAAATTGGCTCTACAAATTCATAAGGATTTTGATATGAAAGCATAGCACTTAATATTTCATCATCAAGATAATACTCTTCATAAGGCTTTGCTGATTTTTTTAGTTCTTCAATTATTTGTTCTTTGGTCATTATACATTTTCCTTTCAAACTTTGGTTGTTCAGCTCTACAAGCTTGAATTTATACCCGGTACTTGTCTCGATTTATAGTCATATCAACCAAATGAAATACAAGTAAGATAATAAAAAAAACGGAAACTATTATTATTCCTGCGCCCAGCTTGATAAAATCAATTATACCGCCAATACAAAAGAGCATTGACCATGTCTTAATCCGTTTTCCAGTAACTCTGCATATTTTCTCTGTATTTAATCCAGTATAATCTCCTGATAAAAACAGCACACTTCTTTCTGTATTCCTTGATTTGATAAAAAATCTTCCAACAAAAAAGAGAACAGTTGCCATCAGTAAATCAATAAATATAATTATTATTTTCATTTTCAACACCTCTAATTCTAAGTTCACAACTTCCGATTTCTCAGTTTCAGAAACTTGAAGTTATCGCTTTACCTTTGTTGTATCTTAGCCAAAATACTTTCTATTACAAGTGTTACTGTTATAAAGGCTCCTACAAGGGTATAGTAGTTTAAGCCATACATCAATGGCAAAAGAGAAATAACTACCGTAATAATGGAAAGGACAAACAATGCTTTGAGAACACCTTTCTTCTTCAATGAAAACAATGAAAGTAAGAAGATGGCAACAGTAAGTGTGGCTGTAATAAGTGGAGCAAAATTTGCATAGCCAAACGGTGTAAGGCTAAAGTATGAGAATGTTTCTTTTACTCTTTCTGTTGGAGATGTTGCAAAAATACAAACTGCTCCCAAGGGTAATAATTCTAACACTATTGTTAAAGCTGGCAAAACCGCTAAGCAGACTTTCTTCATGTTGTATATCTCCTTTACAAATTCCGATTGAACAAAATCGCTGCGCGATGGCCTGCCAAGGCTGTGGCGCAGTTTTATTTTTATTAAAAAGCAGTGGAATTACT
>NZ_JBDGDM010000001.1:0-184418 GCF_040908885.1 Ruminococcus sp. RTP21358st1_G6_RTP21358_211008 | reverse complement strand
AGATTTAATCATATACACCCCTGCCTATATTTTAACACAATGAAAGGAACCTGCGAACAGATTCCTTTCCATTTTTTCCTTAAGTTTATGATGTTGTGCATAGCTGCCACTTTTGCGAAGCGCGTCTGCCACCTGCTGAAGATCCCTGGCAGTACCTGGTGAATCGGAAGAGGAATGACTGATCTGATGATAAAAGGAAAAGTGATTTTTACCATTTTGCTTTACATTGTATAATGCCTTATCTGCTTTGGAATAACAGTCTGCAAAGGTATCGCTGGTAGTGCACATATACAAACCGGCAGACAGAGCAGCATCTTTGATTTCAAGATCAGCTTCTGCGATGGAATGGAAGTGGTGGAAAAGCCGTGTCGTTAGTTTCGACACATTTTCAGCACTTATGTCTGGCAGAAACAGAAGAAATTCATCTCCACCAAGACGACAGGCAATACCGTTGGCTGTATAGCGTGAAAGCAGGGTTCCCAGATTCCTTAAGGCGCGGTCACCGGCCATGTGTCCATAAACGTCATTGATTTTTTTCAGATTATCCATATCAAGGAAAATAAGACAGCCGTTATGTTCCTGCATGAATTCTGCAATAAGCCGCTCTCCAAGGCTTCTCATAGGAAGACCGGTCAGGAAATCATAATTCTTTGAATCCTCCTGGTTCTTTATGGTGCTGACTACTTCTGAAATGAATTTGTTAATGGTGTGGTCAGCCTCTGGTGGAGCTGTTATTTCCTGTGTGCGGATATTGTGGAGAACAACACGCTTTTCATCTAATAGCTTTAAAAATACATCTGTAATTTCCGGATCAAACTGTTTCCCGCGGTTCTTACTGATTTCCTCCCGGATCATTTCCGGAGGAAGTGCATTTCGGTAAATTCTGCGGGAATTCATGGCATCATAGCTGTCTGCCATTGCGGTGATGCGTACATGAATGGGAATATCGACACCGGAAAGTCCGTCTGGATATCCATTTCCATCATACCGTTCGTGATGATTTCTGGCCACTTCAACAATATGAGGGACAAAGGTAATGTCCTTCAGTATTTCTGCACCGATGATGGTGTGTTTTTTTATCAGATTATACTCGTCTTCTGTAAGCCTGGAGGGCTTGTTTAAGATCAGATCCGGAATACCAATTTTTCCAATATCGTGAAGGTAAGCGGCATGCTTTAACTGCTGGATTTCCTCTGAAGACCATCCAAGCTCGGCTGCAATAAGTGCGGCATATTCTGCAACCCGGTAGGAATGTCCGCGGGAGTACTCGTCCTTGGCCTCGATAGTGGTGGACAAAGTCTGCATCATTTGCAGAGAAAGGATCTCTGTCTGCTTCTGTTTGCGTTCCAGTTCCTGTTGCTGGCGCTCATTCTCTATACGCTGGATGCTTCGAAGAGTCCGGACAATGTTGACAAACAGCAGAATGAGCATTCCAATGCCGATAAAAAGACCGGACAGGGATGTGACAAAATATACAGAGACGCATTCAGCTGCAACGCAAAGCAAAACGAGCAAATGAGCCAGGAGCAGAAGATGGTCTGAGGCTTTTTTTCTGTGGCGGATGTAGAGGCAGAGATGGATAAACACCATCAGGAATGTACCTATCAGTATGATCTGTCCCAGGGGGAGGGTTTCAATGTAGTCTGCAATATTTGCTATGGCCAGAATAGAGCAGACTGTAAAATCCAGTAGGGAGATTCCGATTACAATATGATAAAGTCTGCGGTGAAGCCCATTCTGTACATTGTCTGCATAAAGCAGAAGGGGAATCGGTCCAAGAAGGATCATAACGAAGCATAAGGAAGCCAGGGCAGATGAGTTTGGAATCAGCAGCTGGCGGATCTTGGACTCACCCAGCATCCAGGTTGCTCCCATTATCATGCACCAGCCAAGATATTCCATGTCAAAGCTTGTGTGGTACACAAAACCAAGGGTAAGGCTGAAAAGAATGGTGGTCAGTCCTGCAAACAGGGTGAAAAATGCGATGTAAGTGGCCTGTCCGTAATGGTTAAAGATCAGCTGCCAGATGTCAGCTTTATCTCCGCAGAAAATCTGGTTCACAACACCGGAATAGTTGGAGGTGTAGGTGGTCAGTTCAATGCGGAGCTCCTTTCCGGCATCTTCATGGGAGGTGGAGCAGAAAATGAAACGGCTGGCGGAATTTTTCCCAATCAGACGGGTTTTACTGGTGCTGTACTGCTCTCTTAAGGTGCCGTCTATGTAGATGTTTATGTCCTGCAAGGAGGAACGAATCGCTATAGATGAGGCATCAAAATCTGCCGGAAGGGTAGATGTGATGACCATGGTTTCGCCTGCGGGAACATCATAGGAACCGGGAACTGTGATTTCTTCAGTGGTGCCGTCAGATTTTTCCCAGGTAAAGGTTCCGGGATAGAGGAGGGACGGAGAGTTTTCGCTGACAGTTCTTTCATCAACACCGAAAAACTGCATGAAAATGAACCATCCAAGAATGGCGAGCATCAGAAAATAGAAAATGTATCTTGGTCCCTGGCGGGCAGGGGATTTCTCCTTGGTCATGGTAATTCTCCTTGTATGTGAGTGGTGTTAAATTTTTGTGGTTGTTAATTGTATTATACTATATGCGAAGAGATTCATCAAAACATTATTATTCATAATGGTTGGAAAATTTATATGGAAGGTATTTTTTAAAATCTTTCACAAATCTGACCGTTTCGGTATACGAAATTCTAATAAAGTGGTATAGTTAATCTAAATAAGCTTTACAAAAATATGTGGCGTTTGGGCTGAGTTGAGAAAAATTGTGTCAGAAAACATATGAAGTACGGGGGAAAATATGGATATTTTAGTTGTGATTGATATGCAGAATGATTTTATTGACGGAGCGCTTGGAACATCGGAGGCGGAAGCGATTGTGCCTAATGTGGTGGACAGAGTGAAGAATTTCAATGGTCTTGTGCTGGCGACCAGGGATACTCACAGCGGGGATTATCTGCAGACCCAGGAGGGCAGAATGCTTCCTGTAGAGCACTGCATCCGCGGCACATACGGCTGGGAGATCCGGGAGGAGATCGCAGAGCTTCTGGAGTCCGGACCCATTGACAAGCCAACCTTTGGCAGCGAAACCCTGGGAAAAGTTCTGAAAGAATTTAATAAATCAGAGACCATTGACAGCATTACACTGGTCGGGCTTTGCACAGATATCTGCGTGATTTCCAACGCTATGCTGCTGAAAGCATTTTTGCCGGAGGTACCGATCATGGTAGATTCTCTTTGCTGCGCCGGAGTGACGCCGGAGAGCCATGAGCGGGCGCTGGAAGCGATGAAAGCCTGCCAGATAGAAGTCCTTTAGGGAGTAATGAGAAAACAGAATCTGGAAGTGGTTGCTTAAGAAAAAATGCCGCAAAGTCACAGGAAATGGTGATTTTGTGGCATTTTCGTTTTTTCTGCGCCGAAAGAAAACTTATTTTCTCATATTTCCATCAAAATCACATGATACTATATTAAAGTAAATTGTGGCTTCTGTCTGATAGGAAACCGCAACGATTTACAGAGCATTGAAGCCTGTTTGAAATACAGAAAGCCTTTTTCAGACACGTTCTAGCGACAGGCTTTAAGAGAGAGGAAAGAGCCGTGAAAAAAATAGAGATTCTTGTTGTAGAGGATGAACCGAAATTAGCACAGACGATTTCTGACTTTCTGAGGATTCAGAACTATGAAGTAGAGACAGCACTGACCGGGAACAAAGCCCTGGAATATTTTTGCCAGAATAAGCAGAAGGTGGATCTGATCCTTCTGGATCTTATGCTGCCGGATATTTCCGGATATACCGTATTGAAAGAGATCAGGAAAATATCGGAGGTTCCGGTTATTATTTTGTCTGCAAGGTCGGCCGTGGCAGATCAGATGAGCGGATTTGAGAAAGGTGCAGACGATTATATCACCAAGCCCTTTACTCTGGCACTTGTGAAAATGCACATTGAGGCGGTGCTGAAGCGTGCCGGGAAGCTGCGGACTATGGTGGAATACAACGATCTGCAGGCAGATGTAAATGCACAGCTTTTATTTTACAAAGAGCAGCATATCCCCACCACCAGGAAGGAATTTGATCTGATGGTTTATTTCATGGAGCATCCGGGAATTGTTCTGCCCAGAGATACCATACTGAATGCGGTGTGGGAATACGATTACACAGGTGATGTGCGGACCATTGACACTCTGGTGAAGCAGCTGCGGAAAAAAATGGGAGAAGGCTGCAATTATATCCGGACTGTTTACGGCGTTGGCTACATCTTCGGGGAGGACATCCATGAAAATTAAAAAAGATTTCTGGAGAAATGGGAAAGCACTGTGGATTCAGATTATTGCTTTTGCACTGGCAGTCATTCTGTATAGTGTGTGCTGTTATCCCATATATACTTCATCAAAGGCCAGAATCATGCGTCAGCTGTATGAAGATATCCATGACATGGATCTTGAGGAACTTAGCGAGGACGACGAAGAAACACTTGGTGATTATCAGAAAGAAAAATTTGAGACTGTAATTGCGAATGAAAATTATGAGCAGATTTATACGTCCAGATCATCTCTGAAGACCACGCATGCCCGTAAGTACATAGAAAACAAAATTGCCCAGTACACAGAAGAAGGAACTCTGGAACAGCGTCGCATGGAATCCCGGCATATTCTGATGTTTCGTGGGAAGATTATACAGGATGGACATACATTCTATGTATACCTGCGGAAAGATGTTCAGTCAGTTCTGGAAGTGATTGAGGGAACCAGATTATATCTGGCGGTTGTTTTGCTTCTGATGGTGGGATTAAGCTATTTCCTAGAAAAAATGAGTAAAGCAAGTACCGAGAAAAAAGCAAAGCAGTCTGACTATCAGCTTCTGGAAAGCCAGAGAGAATTTGTGGCGAATATTTCCCATGAATTAAAAACACCTCTTGCAGTAGTGTCCAGCCAGGTGGAAATGCTGGAAATCGCAGGAGATAAGATTGATCGTTCCTACTATTATTCTTCCATTCACGAGGAGCTGGACAAAATGTCCAGAATGGTAGGAGAACTCCTTGATTTTTCCATGTTGGACAATCAGATGAGTTCTATGGAAATGAGCCGTGTAAATGTATCAGAAATGATAGAATATCTGCTTCTTCGATATGATGCTATGTTCCGCAAAAACGAGATCAAAGTGGAACAGGAAATCGAAAAGAACTGTTTCGCATACGGAAACCGCATGTATCTGGAAAGAGCAGTAAACAATTATCTGATGAATGCGTTTCAGCACACAGAGCAGGGAAAGCGGATCCGGATCACTCTGAAGAAAGAGAAAAAGCAGATACGCATGGAAGTCTACAATGATGGAGAGCGGATTAAAGAAGAGCAGATGGAGCATATCTGGGACAGCTTTTACACAACCTCCCAGAAGAAGAAACCGGTCACATCTGAGAATGAAGTACGTAACATCGGTCTTGGACTTTTTGTGGTCCGAAAGATCGTGAATAAACATAAAGGAAGCTGCGGAGTCCAAAATATGGAGAACGGAGTACTGTTCTGGCTTCAGCTTCCAGAAATCAGGGATTTGGGAAAATGAGAAAGTGGAATAAGAAAACAAAAATTACAGTATTAGTTATATTTTTAATTTTACTGGCGTTATTTGCCGCTCTATGCTGGAAAAAGCGCCGTGGAATCTATAATACATATATGAAGCTTACTGGTCAGGAGATTCCGTATTCTGTCCAGGAAAAAAGAATGAAAAAATATGGATATTATGATCAGGAATTGAATGCTTCCATGAATCTGGAAAATCCGGTTTACATAACTGAGAAGGACGATTCTGCAAATGAGATCGAAACAGATATTCCAAAAGAAACCACACGTATAGCATCCTCTTATGAAATCGACCAGCAGCTGCAGGCCGAGCTGGAGAATGGATACAGCTGGGAGGAGCCTATGGTGATCCAGAATCCTTATCAGGTTTCTCCATTGACAGCGGTGATTATTTTCGACACAAAAGAAGAGTGTGCGGTGCGTTTTACGGTCAAGGGAAAAACGGAAGCCGCAGATATCAGTGGAGAAGTGGAAGCTGCTGTTTCACACAGAATCCCGGTGATCGGTCTTTACCCGGCAATGGAAAACACGGTTGTTCTGGAGCTTCTGGATAAATCAGGCAAGGTTACAGATTCCCAGGAAATCACTATTACAACGGATGAACTTCCGGATAAACTGGATGATGCTGTGAAACCGGTGAAAACAAGCGGTGAATCTGCATTTGAACTGACTATGGTATATGGACAGCGGACAACCTTCCCATTTGCTTATGACTGTATGGGAGATATCCGTTGGTACATGAGCGGAGAATTTACTTCTGGAATTTACATGCTGTCAAATAACAGGATGATAGTTGCTTCCAATGAAGCCTTCATGCCATCCCAGGACAAACCGCAGACAACCAATCTCTATGAGATGGATTATCTGGGACGCGCCTACACCATGTACTATGTGGCGGGTGGAAACCACCATGAAGTGATCGAAAAAGAGCCGGACGGAAATCTTCTTGTCCTGACCAGTTCTCTGGAAGGTCACATTGAGGACAAAATCCAGGAAATTGACAGACAGACCGGAGAAGTTGTAAATGAACTGATAATGGAAGATATTTTTGGAGGGAAATATGAGGACCGAGTTGACTGGACCCATTTAAACACTGTGTCTTATCAGCCGGAGACAGATACCATTGTGATCAGTCCGCGAAATCTGGAATCTGTAGTCAAATTGAACTGGACGACAAAGGAAATCCAGTGGATACTCTGCGATCCGAGATTCTGGGAAGGCACAGAATATGAGAAATATGTGCTTCAGCCGGAAGGGGATTTTGTTTATCAGTTCCAGCAGCATACTGCCTACCAGCTGGAAACAGATCTGGATGGAGATGACCAGACGGTAGAAGTCAGTATGTTTGATAATCATTATGTAAAAGTACGAAAGTCTGACGTGTTGAAATACTTTGATGGTGAAAAAGAATCTTATCTGTTGGTTTATGCTGTAAATGAAGCAGAAAAGACAGTAAAACAGATTAAAAAGATTCCTACTGTATGGTCTACCATCACTTCTTCTGCTATTTACGATGCTGACAGTAATCATATTTTTGGTATGTGCGGTCATGTGAAGGATTCTGAAGATAAAAGAAGAGGAATGACCTATGAGTTTGACTATGATACAGAAGAGCTGATCAATCAGTTCAGCATCAAAAGCTATTATTACCGCGCATCAGAGATGAAAATTGACTGGAATGATCTGGCAGCAGCCATGGAAATAAAAGACAACTATATTATGGGAGAATTATATCAGCCTGTAAAAGCGACCTGGTTCTTCTGGCAGAAGAAGCCGGAACAGGTACTGGATGACGGCGAGATTACATTGCATCTTACCGGACAGGTGCTTTATGCAGGCGCTTATGATCACCAGATTTCCCAGATTATTTTTCATGGAAAGAAAAATACTTATGTGTATGACACTACAGACATCCGTCTTCATACGAAATCTTACCTGCAGTTCTATGAGAACATTCCGGTACCGCTGCAGGGAATGGAAGCGGATGATTATGAGATTTATGTTGTATATCAGAACGAATTTTATGATTTGGAACAAAATATAAAAATTAAGTGATTTAATGCTGCTGTTCACTGGTAACATTCTGCGAAGCGTGTTGCTGTGAATGGTGGAAACAGTAAAACTTTAAATTTTTACAGGCAATATTAAGAAAGTGTTTCTGTTTTATTGCGGAACTATGCTATAATAGTTGATAACACGACCAGAGCGTGTTTGAAAAATGATTCCGGCACATTTGGCAGAATATTTATTTCAAACATGCTCCAGGTAAATGAAGTTATACCAGAAAAATAAAGGGAGTAAAAAAATGAAGAAAAAAGTTTTATTACAGGTAATGGGAGCCGTTCTGGTGGCTGGTTTAATGGCTGGTTGTGGTGGCACAAATGATACAAAGACGGAAGAGAATACCAAGACAGAAGCTGCCGCAGACAATGCTGATGCCAAGGAAGAGCCTGACAGCACGGAAGCAGAAGATACAAGTGAAGATTCTGCAAGTACTGATTCCGCTGAAGAAGACAGTGCAGAGGCAGATGACACAGCTGCAGAAGCAGAGAGTACAGGTGAGGATTCTGCAAGTAGTGATTCAACAGAAGCAGACAGTGCAGAGGTGGCCGACAGCAAGGAGACAGAAGCAGCAGGAAGTTCTGCTGGTACAGCAGCCCAGACTGCAAACAGTGATGCATACGGCGAGGTTGTTTCTGCAGCAGGATGGAATATTACAGTAGAAGATGTGGAGATCAATTCCTCTCTTGAGAATGTAAGCGTAGAACTTGGCTATACAGGTGTGGAGACAAGCGACTACAAGAAAGAAGCTGACGCAGGCAAGACTTTCTGTATGATTAAGCTGAAGATCGAGAAAGACGGCAGCAAGGAGACTTTGGACTGGGCGAATCTGAAGCTGACTGACAGTGAAGGAAATGAATATAGCAGAATGGATGATGAATTCATTTCAGAGCTTGGTATGACACGTATGGCAGGAACCACTTTGAATTTCGGTTCCAACGAGGGCTGGATCGCATTTGAGATTGACGAGAATGCAGAAGGTCTGGAGCTTAGCTATCCATTTGAGGCAGAGGAATATCACTGCGCATTATAAGGATGATAAAAAATGCAGACAATCCGTCAGCTGCCATGACGGTGGTATGAAAATGCGGATTTTGTATTAGATCGTGTTTGAGAAATCATAAAATTGTACAGGAGGCTGGCATGAAGAATAAAAGATATCGGGAACTGGCTGCAATACTTGTAATGATGACAATGACAGTGGGTTCTATTACTACAGTTGCAGCAGAAACAGAAATTACAGCAGAGGAAGAAACTACAGCAGAGACAGAAACAGATGAGCCGGAAACAGAAACTGTCGAGGATGCAGAGAATGCAGATTCCGAGGCAGCAGAAACAGCAGATACCCAGTCCCAGGCGACAGCCCTGGAAGTAACAGACCGGTTTGCACAGCAGACTGCTGTTGACGAAGCGCTCCTTCAAGAGGCGTCAAACGGCTACAGTCTTGATGAGGCCCTGATTGTAGTCAATCCATATGGAATGTCCCCTTTAAGTGCAGTTGCCGTTTTTTCCACAGAGAAAGCCTGCGGCGGAACTGTTACTGTGAAAGGGAAATCCGCAGAGAACGATGTGACGGGGACTTTTGAGGAGGCAACGGAGCATATCGTCCCGATTTATGGTCTTTACAACAATGATACCACAGAGGTTGTAATCACTCTGGATGATGGGACTTCTGCTACCTTTGAAGTAACCACAGAAGATATAGGTGTTGATTACGGTACAATCCAGACAGAGATGAAAAGCGAGGCAAGTTACGATTATTCGAACCTGACTTTTGTCTGCTCCACTATGGGAACCCTGTATGGAGTAGATGCGGCCGGAGATATCAGATTCTTTACCAATATTGGCGGAACTCTCGGAGTTCACCAGCTGGAGAACGGGCATCTTCTCATGCCTGCATCCTATGTGCTGAAGAGCAGCTATTATAAAGAAGGAATGATCGAAGTCGACCTTCTGGGAAAAATTTACCGTGAATACATGATTCCTGGTGGCCAGCATCACGATTTCGTGGAGCTTCCGGATGGCAATCTCCTGGTGGCTTCTGACAGCCCGGACTTAAGCACAGTTGAGGACTACGTGGTAGAAATTGACCGTGAGACCGGTGCTGTTGTATGGGAGCTTGACATGAAAGATCTCATCAGCCAGGAAGATGGACAGTCTGCTTCTATGGATTCAGACGGAAGTGAGGAAGCTGACTGGTTCCATAATAATGGTCTTGCCTATGATGCAGAGAATGATCTGGTTCTTCTTTCTGCAAGACACAAAGATGCCATTGTAGCAGTAAATAAAGAGGACAAATCCCTGGCATGGATCCTTGGAGATCCTACAGGCTGGGATGGTGTGGATCAGTCTTACTTCTTTACTCCGGAGGGAGAAGATTTCGAATGGTTCTATGCACAGCATAATGTTTCCATTCTGGATAATGGAGATATTGCTCTTTTTGACAATGGTACTGCCAAGGTAAAACGTGTGGATGGCGATAACCGTGTAAGTGGTGATAACGTATATTCCCGTGCGGTTGTTTATCAGATTGATACAGAGAACATGACCGTTTCCCAGGTAACTGAGTATGGTAAAGAGCGAGGCGCCGACTGGTATTCGGACTGGATTTCCGGTGTGGTTTCCCTGGATGGAACACAGGATCATCTGTGGATCACAGCTGGCTCCCACCTGCATAGCGATGAAGAAAACCGCAGTGATTATTATCCGAAAGATATGTTTGTACAGGGACTGACCAAGACCACACATATCGATCAGGTAGATAATGGAGAGCTGAGCTTTGAACTGACGATCTCCGGTGACACTTATAATGCGCTGACCTATCGTTCTTTCCGCATGCCCCTTTATACAGAAGGAAAATATGATCCATCCGCAGTTCCGGAGGTGCTTGGTTCTCTTGGAGAGACAAGTTATGAGGAAAGCAGCATTGATGTGAGTACTACAGAGGCTTTGCCAGATGGCTGGAATTTCCTGCTGGATGGAAGCAAGATCAGTGTGAACGGAAGCTTCCAGACCCAGACCGCAGCAGCAGATCTGCTGGCTGGAAAGATGATCCTGATAAGCGGTGAGTCCCAGAGAGCTTATCTGCTGACACAGACTCCTTCTGAAGGAGATGACGGAACAAATGTTACAGTTAAGGGCTGGACGGCAGTTGACGGGCTGGAAGGTCAGGAATGGGATATTTACCTGGAACTGGACGGTGTTCTTTATAATACGGGATATATGTACAGTCAGGCATAAGTATATAATTTGTCAAAATGGGTTCAAGAGCCTTGAACCCATTTTGACGTTACAGGCTTTGCAGCCTGTACGGACATAACGACAAAAATTTGAGGAGCTTACAGTATGAAAAAATGGAGCAAAAAGAAAAAAATCACCATTCTGCTTCTGTTTCTGGTGCTGCTTGCATTGTTTGCAGGCCTTTGCTGGAAAAAGCGGCGGGGAATTTATAATACTTACATGAAACTTACTAATCAGGAAATTCCCTATTCTGTAAAAGAAAAACGGAAGAAAAAATATGGCTATTACGGTCAAAAGCTGAATGTTACCATGGATGTGGATGACACGATTTCCATTCAGGAAAACGATGATTCCGCGAATGATATCCAGACAGAAATCCCTCAGACGAAAACATTGGTGGCAACCTCCTATGAGATTGACCAACAGCTGCAGGCAGAGCAGGAAAATGGATATACATGGGATGATCCCATGGTTATTCTCAATCCATATCAGATTTCCCCATTAACTGCAGTAGTACTTTTTGACACAGAAGAAGAGTATGGAGTGCGCTTTACTGTGAAAGGAAAAACTGCAGCAGCAGACATCAGCGGAGAGATAGATGCGGCCAGTTCACACAGAGTGCCCATTATCGGTCTTTATCCGGGAGAGGATAATACAGTAGTACTGGAACTTCTGGATGATTCCGGCAGAGTGAAGGATTCCCAGGAGATCACCATTACAACAGAAGCTTTGCCAGAGTCTCTTACGGATGTGATCGAACCTGTGGAGACCAGTGGAGAATCTGCATATGATCTGACCATGGTTTACGGACAGCGCACTCATCTTCCTTTTGCATATGACTGCATGGGAGATATTCGCTGGTATATGAACAAAGAGACTGGAAATTATGGCCTTTACATGCTTTCCAACTGCAGAATGATCTGGCAGGATACTGCCGGATATGTTCCGAACCTGGAGAAGCCTCAGTCTACCAATCTTTATGAGCTGGATTATCTGGGAAGAGCTTACAACATGTATTATCTTTCCGGGGGAAGTCATCATGAGGTAATTGAGAAGGAGCCAGGCGGAAATCTTCTGGTGCTTACAAGCTCCATGCAGAGCCATTGTGAAGATAAAGTTGAGGAAATCGACCGGCAGACAGGTGCGGTGGTAAATGAACTGAAACTTCAAGATATTATTAAATGCAAATACGAGAATCTGGTTGACTGGGCTCATATTAATACGGTTTCCTATCAGCCGGAGACAGATACTATTCTGCTCAGTGTCCGCAATCTGGAATCTGTGATCAAGGTAAACTGGACAACCAAGGAAATCCAGTGGATTCTTTGCGATCCAAGATTCTGGGAAGGCACAGACTATGAAAAATATGTGCTGAAAGCAGATGGTGATTTCATTTATCAGTTCCAGCAGCATACAGCATATCAGATTGATACAGATCTGGATGGCGATGACCAGACTATAGAAATCACCATGTTTGATAACCATTTCCTGTGGAGAAGGAAGAAAGATATCGACTATTATGACAAGACAGAGGAATCCTACCTGCTGGTATATTCTGTAAATGAAGCAGAAGGTACTGTGAAGCAGATTAAGAAGATTCCTACGGTATGGTCCAAGATCACATCCGCAGCGATTTATGAGGCTGACAGCAATCATTTCTTCGGAATGTGCGGTCATGTGGCAAATGCAGAAAACGGCTGGAAGGGAATGACCTACGAGTTTGACTACGATACAGAGAAGGTCCTGAATCAGTACTGTCTTAAGAAAACCTTTTACCGTGCAGAGGAAATGCGGATTGATTACAACGATCTTGCAAGTCCTATGGAGCTGGATGAGAATTATATCAAAGGAGAATTGTGGCAGCCGGTGAAGACCTGGAAATGGCTGTGGAACAAGAAACCGGATCAGGTGCTTCCGGCAGATACCCTGACATATAACATCACTGGAAAAGTGCTCTATATAGGGACCTATGATCATCAGATTTCCCAGATCATTTTTAAAGGGGCGAAGAATACCTATGTTTATGATACAACAGAGGTTCGTCTGCATATGGAAACATTTCTGGATTTCTATGAAAATATCCCGGTGCCGCTTCAGGGAATGAATGCAGATAATTATGAAATCTACGTCATGTATCAGGACGGATTTTATGATACACAGCAGACCTTTGCAA
This sequence comes from Ruminococcus sp. RTP21358st1_G6_RTP21358_211008, assembly GCF_040908885.1. Lineage (NCBI taxonomy): Bacteria > Bacillati > Bacillota > Clostridia > Eubacteriales > Oscillospiraceae > Ruminococcus > Ruminococcus sp. RTP21358st1_G6_RTP21358_211008. The sequence goes on along the minus strand of NZ_JBDGDM010000001.1, from coordinate 171,352 downwards.
TCAATTAAACAGGTGATATTGCAAAGCCAGAATAGTAAGGGTATTGAGCCCGGATTCAGCTGCCGCAGCTGAATCCGGGAAAAATATACAGCAAAGCAGGGCGCGCAGATTGCGGGAATGATTTTCAAACACGCTCTGGACGCGGAAAAAAATGCTGCAAAATCATTTTTGCAATGATTTTGCAGCATTTTCTATGACTGGGAAAAACTTTTGCGGTATGCCGCCGGGCTGTAGCTCAGAGTCTTTTTGAAAACAGAGCAGAAGTAATTGCTGGAAGAAAAGCCCAGCTGGTAAGCAATATCTGTAATGGAATCATCTGTAGTCTTCAGAAGCATCTGTGCCCGATCCATTTTCTGGAGGGTAATGTATTCAGCAGGAGTAATTCCCAGTTCTTCTTTAAATTTGGCTTTAAAACGGGATAGAGAATAGTTGGATGCCTGGGCAAGCTCCTGAAGTGTAATGGGGTTTTCAATATTCTGTTCAATGTATTTCAGCGCATGTCCGATGTCACTGTTCAGCTGTTCATTGATCTCTTCCTGGGCTGGAACTGCAGTCAGGTAGTTCAGGCTGGCAAGTACACAGGTCAGATACTGGACACCGGCAATGGAGTCGCCTTCTGTTCCGTAAGAAATCAGGTTAAAAGCAGTGCGCAGCATGGAAATCTGGGAACTGCCTACATGGTACAGGTGCTGATCCATATTCAGAAGCCGATGGCACAAAATATTGCTGTAATGCTGGTTCAGACCAAGGAAATTATCGTGCTCCTTCAGATCCAGCTGCATTGCAAAAAATTCGCAGCGGTTCTGGGCAATATGTCCTGTAGTATGAAGCTCATAAGGTCTGGTGATAAAAAGGTTATTTCCGGTAGCACAGTAGCTGGTGCGGACGCCGCCTTTCATAACGTAAGTCTTGCGCTGGCCTTTCACCATGAAATGAAGCTCGATGATATCAGAGTGATAATGCAGAGGAACCGGAACGCCAGGTGCCATAGGTGTAAAATGAGAAAGATTTCTAAGCCCCGGGATCTTATGTTTATCTGCTGTTAATATTTTTTTATGTTCGTTCCATATGTAATCGTCAAATATTTCCTGTTCCATTCAAGTCGCCTCTTCTTATGTCCGTGAATTATTGTGTTGCAGTCTGTTTTACTACTGTTCACTGGTAACGTTCCGCGAAGTGTGTTACTGTGAACGAAGTGAACCGTAACTCTGTTTTGTTTACCGCACTATGTTTTGCTGGTTTGTATTCTTTTTCGTACAAAGTTATAAAATAGTACTAAATATTTTGCTGAAAGCAATTTTAAATTATTTATATTATACTATAGTCACAGTTGAAAAGCAATTGCGCGGTTGCAGTGGATAGTAAATGTTGTTGTTCATTCCGTTCATAAAAACACATCGCGGAACGTTACCGGTGAACAGCAACAAGTAAACATCAAGAGGGAGAAGAGCATGAAAAAAACAATTGCAGGCGGCGTATGGCCGGTTATGATCACACCTTTTACAGAGGACAACAGGATCGACTATGATGCAGTCCTTCGAATCATTGAGTGGTATGACAAGAACGGTGTTGACGGAATCTTCGCAGTATGTCAGTCCAGTGAAATGTTTGAGCTGAGCCCACAGGAGAGAGTGGAGCTTGCAAAATTTATTATCAATAATACACCAAAGCACATGGGAGTAATTGCTTCCGGACATTGCGCTGAGAAGGTAGAGGATCAGATCCGCGAAGCTCAGACTGTAATCGATGCCGGTGTAGATGCATATGTTTTCATTTCCAATCAGTTTGCAAAAGAGAACGAGAGCGAAGATGTAGCTAAGAAAAATATTGAATATCTTCTGGATCACATTGATGGAGATATGTTCGGGGTTTATGAGTGCCCGGCACCATACAAGAGACTTCTTTCACCAGAGCTTCTCAAATGGTGTGCAGAGACTGAGAAATTTGCATTCCTGAAAGACACCTGCTGTGATCTTGATCAGCTGGAAGCAAAATGCAAAGCAGTTGAAGGCACTGGATTAAAGATCTTTAATGCAAATGCAGCAACACTTCTTCGCAGCATGGAAATGGGATGTGCAGGATACTCAGGAGTTATGGCAAACTTCCATCCGGATCTTTATGTATGGCTTTGCAAGAACTATAAAGAGCAGCCGGAGAAAGCACAGGAGCTTATGAACTTCCTTGGCGCTGCTTCCATGGTTGAGTGCCAGGTATATCCGGTAAACAGCAAATACCATATGAATCTGGTAGGTGTGCCGATGACACTTCAGTCAAGAAGACAGGATTATAAGCTTCTTACAGGAAGCAAGAAATTAGAGATCGAAGAGTTCTGTGCGATCACAGAGACCTTCCGCAAGAGCTTTTTTGGAAAGTAATCAGAGATAACTGCCGGAACGGTGGGGACTGTGAGGCAGATGCGAAAGGTATTGAAAGGGCCGGGGATAAAGGTTACTTCTTGTCGGAAGGGCAGGAAGGCCGGCTGAAAGGTATTTCTTAAGATTTGTAATTGGGGTTACAAATATACGTGAAAAAAGGGAAACAAAAACACATAGTGTGTAAAAACCAGGAGGATGAGAGAATGAAAAAAAGATTAATGGCAGCAGTATTATCAACAGCTATGGCAGCAACAATGCTGTTAACAGGAAGCATCAGTGTACAGGCAGCAGATGCTGCAGCAGCAAATGACCCGGCAGTAGAACTGATCTTTACATCAGTATCTGTAAGCGGTGACTCCCATACAGAGGCTATGTATGAGTTTGCAGATAAAGTAGAGGAATTATCCGGTGGTTCCGTAACATGTAAATGCTACGACAACGGTTCTCTGTTCTCTTCCGAGAACGAGTTCGATGCTCTTCTTAACGGAGATGCAGATCTGGCATATATTTCCTTCCCGACAATTGCAACACAGATTCCGTCCTACAGCATGTTTGCTTCCGGATATCTGTTCAGCTCTTATGAGCATATGACAAGCGTTCTCAACGGTGACATCGGACTTAACAAGATCCGTCCACAGATTGAAGAGACACTGAACATCAAACCTCTTTCCAGCTTCTATCTTGGAAGCCGTGTAATCAACACAAGAGAGAAAGAGATCAACAGCTATGATGATATGAACGGATTACTTCTCCGTATGCCGAACTCCGAAGCATGGCTGTTCCTTGGTGAGGCACTTGGTGCAAACCCGACACCACTTTCCTTTAGTGAGCTGTATACTGCACTTCAGACTGGCGCTGTAGACGCACAGGATAACCCGCTTCCAAGTATCGAGAGTGCAAAATTCTATGAAGTAACAAAATACATCGCAATCACAAACCACGTTGTTGACTCCATCATGCCATGTATCAACGGTGACACATGGAACAGCATGACAGAGGCTCAGCAGGAAGCTGTTACTGAGGCTATGGAATATGCAAGAGATGTAAACGATACAGCAAGACTTGACAGAGAAGCTGAACTGATCAAATTCTTTGAGGAGAAGGGACTTACTGTTACATATCCTGACATCAACGAGTTTAAAGAAAAAGTTCAGGCTAAGTACATGGAAAACGAAGATATGATCAAAGACTGGGATATGGATCTTTACAACGAAATCCAGGCTATGGCTGATACAACAACCGCAGAAGAGTAAACCGAATTGTCGTGACAACAGGCAAGACATAGTGATTAGCTATGAATTGACAGCAAAACTTGAGACATCTGTCTGACTTATAACAAAGAAAAGTCCCAGGCTGTGTGTACGGCCTGGGCTTTTTAATAAAGAACAAGTTTTGGGTCTGTCTGCACAGGTGATACATTTTGCAGTAGTGGCTGAAAATGGGAACAAACCGATGGCAGAAAAGTGAATCTGAGAGGAGAGGAAACTGTGGATAATTTCAAAAAGATCGGGAAAAAGATCGTCGATTTCCTTGGCGTTTTTATCCCAAACATTACGTTTTTGGTAATTTTCCTTACCTTTATGGTAACAATCGTATCCAGATATTTTTTCAAAACCCCTGTAACATGGAGTTATGAGGTATCTGTTCTGGGTTACATGTGGACCATGTTCTTCGGCGTTGGTAAGGCAATGGAGGCTGATGAACACGTAGTATTTGGTCTGGTTTACGATGCTGTAAAACCTCGTACCCAGTTTATTTTTAAAGTAGTTTATAATACATTTCTTTTAATCCTGCTGGTAATCTGCTTTGTACCGTGTTTCCAGTCCATGGTTGGAAAGAAAATGGTGACAGGAGTTCTGAAGCTTCCATATACAGTTGTTTTTGCACCATTTATGTATATGCTGGCTGAGATCATTGTCAGAACCTGTATCAATATCAGAAATGCATTTAAAGAATACAAGGAAGGAGGAAAAGAATCATGAGTATGCCGATTATTATGTTGTTCGTGGTTATGGCTATCTGCTTTATAATCCGTATGCCTGTTTCTTTCTCCATGCTTGCAGCTTCTATTACATATTTTCTGCTTGCAGCTCCGGACAAACTGGGCCAGGTATTTACCGTTATCACTGGTAACATGTTTGCGAACTATACCATGCTTGCAGCGCCGCTGTTTATTTTCATGGCAAACGTGCTGAATGAAGGTGAGGTAACAGACAAGCTGTTCTCTTTCTGTAATGGTCTTCTTGGAAGATTAAAAGGTGGTACAGCACAGGTTAACGTATTTATTTCCCTTATTTTCTCTGGCATGACTGGTTCTGCTATCGCAGATGCTTCCGGCATTGGTCTGATGGAGATCGACCAGATGAAAAAAGAGGGCTACGATGCAGAGTTCAGCTGTGCCATCACAGCCGCTTCTGCAACGGTAGGACCGATTTTCCCACCAAGTATTCCGATGGTTATTTACGCTATGTTATCTGGCGCTTCCATTGGTAAGCTGTTCATGGGCGGTATGGTTCCTGGCGTTTTACTTGCCATTCTTCTTATGATCTACGTTGCGTTTATTTCTCATAAGAGAAATTATCCGGCTGGTGTGGTCATGAGCAAGAGAGAGTTCCTGAAGGCTACACTGCAGGCTCTTCCGGCGCTGTTTACAGTTGTAATCCTTCTTGGTGGAATTTATTCCGGTATCTGTACTCCTACAGAGGCTGGTGCTGTTGCTTCTGCATACGCACTGATCATCTCAGCACTGATTTACAAAACACTGGGATGGAAAAAGCTTTGGGGTATCATCAAGAAATCCGCTGCCAACACAGCTACACTGGCTCTTCTTTGCGGAACTTCCATGCTGTTCTCTTACATCATCTCTCTGGAGCAGGTTCCGAGAGTTGTTGCAAGCCTGGTTATGGGAATCACAGATAACAAGTACATTTTCCTGTTTATCGTAAACATCGTATTCCTGCTTCTTGGCTGTGTACTTGATGTAAGTACGATCCAGCTGGTATTTGTACCAATGGTTCTTCCACTGGTACAGGCTATGGGCATTGACCTTGTTCATTTCGGCGTTGTGATCTGCCTGAACATGATGATCGGTCTTTCCACACCGCCATTTGGTATGCTGTTGTTTATTGTTTCGGGACTTGGAAAAACGAAGATCAAGGGTGTCATACGGGAGATTTTGCCGATGGTGCTTATTATGATCGGGCTGTTGTTCCTGGTTACTTATGTACCGGATATTATTATGTTTATACCTAACAACTTCATGTAAAATATGAACTTGGGTAGTATGAAAGGGACTGTTTTGCAGTCCCTTTTGTTGTATCATTGGCTGCACGGACGCATTTTCGCAGCTGATATTCCACGCGGGGCGGTGCAACACTGCGGCGAGCTAACTGCTAACTACGACTAAATCGTTCAGGAGAGCCTTCACGATTAAGTCTTCGTAAGCAGTGGATCTCGCCTCCGTTAAGGGCGCACCTGGAAATGCCCAGCTTAGGAATATCAGTTGCGAAAACGCTGTGTATTGGTAACGAATGGATACAATAAAAGCGACGGTGCTGATGATGATGGAATAGGGAATTTAGAACAATAATGTAATGTGGGACTATAAGAGGAGGACATAAGGATGGGCACATTGGATAAGGTAAAGGGATTGGTTGAGAATCCGCCGAAGGAGTATCGGAGTGCTCCTTTCTGGGGATGGAATGACAGGCTTCAGAAGGAGAATCTGGGAGAGCAGATAGAGGGATTTAAGAAGGCGGGGATGGGGGGATTTTTTATTCATTCCCGTGAAGGGCTGGAGACGGAGTATCTTTCCACAGAGTGGATGGAGGATGTGAAGTTTTGTGTGGATAAAGCCCGGGAAAATGATCTGGAGCTGTGGATATATGATGAGGATAAATGGCCGTCGGGGGCTGCGGGAGGTATGGTCAGCAAGGTAAATCCAGCGGAGTTTACGGCCAGGGCGCTGACGATGGAGTGCGGGAAAGCAGGAGAGCTGGCGGTGCCGGCGAAGCTAAGTACCGAGGAAGAAAGGATAGTTACTGAGGACTCGGATTCGTTAATGTGCGGCGGGAATCGAAGCGTGGACGAAAATTCCATGTCCGGTAGGAACGGCGGTGAAGGTTTGGCAGTGGAAGAAACTATGGAGACAGAGTTTCTTCAAGGTATTTATGTGATTCAGACAGAAGCGGACGGCAGATTTATTAAGAGGATGAAAGAATATCCGACTTATGAGGAAGCTGCTGGAGCTTGCGGTGTTGATGAAGAGATTCTGCTTCTGCGCCAGGAGATTTCTGGTAAGAGTGAGTGGTACAACGGCTTGATGCCGCCAGATAATCTGAATCCGGAGAGCGTGAAGACATTTTTGAAGTTGACCCATGAGCATTATGAGGAAGTGTTTGGCGGAAGTTTTCCAAAAGAGGTGAAAGGATTTTTCACAGATGAACCAAACTGCTGTGATTTCTTCAGCGTTTTCCATGAAGGCAGACCGTGGATTCCGTGGAGTATTGGATTTACAGAGTATTTTATTGAAAAGAGAGGATATGATCCGCAGGAGAAGCTGCCTTATCTGTTTTTTGATGGGGAAGGGGCGGAGAAGATCCGTCATGATTATTGGAAGACGGTGGCACAGCGTTTCGAAGAAAGTTATATGAAACAGGTTTATGAGTGGTGTGATAAACGGGGACTTCGTACTACGGGACATATTTTATATGAGAACGACCTGGGCTATCAGACTCGTGTGTGCGGTGCGGCGATGCCTCAGCTTCGTTATCTGCATAATCCTGGAATTGATCTTCTTGGCGCACAGACGGATGAGTATCTGACTGTGAAACAGTGTGCAAGCGTGGCACATCAGTATGAACGTTCCATGACCATCAGTGAGGCTTACGGCTGCACTGGCTGGGAGCTGGATTTTTCTACTCAGAAATGGCTGGGAGACTGGCAGTTCGCGCTTGGAATTACGAGACGTTGTCAGCATCTTGCCCTGTATTCCATTACTGGCTGCAGGAAGAGGGACTATCCGCCGGTTTTCAACTATCAGAATACCTGGTGGGATGACAATGATAAGATGGAGAATTATTTTGGTCGTCTGGCGCTGTGTCTTTCTCAGGGTGAGCCGGTGCGGAAGGTGCTGATGATCCATCCGATTTCCAGCATCTGGACCGAGTGCCGCAGTGACCGGGCGGAGGATTTCAATCATCTGGAAATGAATATGGGATGGCTGGATGAGCATATTACTTCTTTAAATCGAAAAGGTGAGTATTATAACCGGATCGCAAAAGCGCTGACTGCAGGGCATGTGGATTTTGATTTTGGAGATGAGATCCTGTTGGAGCAGGACGGCAAGGTTGAGGATGGAATGTTTGTGGCAGGAAAGTGCAGCTATCAGGTGGTTGTGGTTCCGGGAGTGAGCAATCTGTTTGCAAACACGGTGAAGCTGTTGAAGGAATTTCTTGCAGCTGGTGGAATGGTGATCTGGCTGAAGCCGTATCCGGTGATGATTGAAGGAGAACGGATTGGTAGTAAGCAGATCTGCGTTGCTAAGAGATGGGATAAAAAAATAGACAGTGAAGATGTAAATGAAGAGAAATCTGACCGCAGGAAAGTGTGTGGAAAATATGGTGATATCCGGGATGTTTTAGATGAGGAAGCATTTGTTCATACGGTTGAGCATGAATGGGAGCTGACGGAAGCTGTGGCGAAATGCACCGGAAAAGATTTTACTGTGCGAAATGCCAGCGGCGCAGAGGATGGTGAGATTCTTTCCATGCTGAGAAAGACAGAAGATGGACATATTCTTTTCCTGACAAATCACGATCGGAACAATGCACATCAGGTTTACATAAAACTTGACTGCGGGAACGCTGTGGAAGAGCTTGACCCGCTGACCGGAGAAGTTTGTGAGGTGGAAACTGTTGCGGATGGAGAGGGCGTTTGCTTTACCAGGACATTCGAGACGGGGATGAGCCGAATTTATTTTGTGAAGAAAATAATAGGGGCTGGACAGATTATTAAAGAGATAAATAGTGTTGAAGACAAATGTGGAATTGAGGAAGATACTACCGTTGTGGACTTGGCGGCTGTTTCTGATGGCGTAAATGCGGTGCATGAAATGACAGTGAGCAAAGCTGCCACATTCCCATACAGACATCCGCATTACACAGATCCCGTATTAGCTACATTCGGTCCGGACGCGAAATTAAGAAGAACTATGGAGAATGTGCTGACGATAGATAAATGTACTTATGAGCTGGGGACTGCTTCAGCAAATAAAATTTGTGACGGAAATGCTATGGTGGAAGATAAAGATCTTGACGCAATTGTAGAGCTGGTATCAGAATTCAGACATGGCAGCGGACTGTCAGAAGCAGGAAGCGTCTGTGAGTCCGCAGAGATGGAAATCTGGCAGGCGCAGAAGGAAATTCGTGAGAAATTGCGCATGCAGCAGGTTTACTATAACGGTGCACCTCAGCGATATACCTGGGTGGATCAGCCACATCCGGCAGATGGAACACCATTTACCATGCATTTCCGGTTTAATGTTGCAGAAGACATTTCCAGTGAATGCAGTTTTGTAATTGAGAAGCCTTATGGTCTGGAAGTTTACTTCGATGGCGTGAAATGTGCGCAGACCGGCAAATGGTTTATTGACAAAGACATGCGTTGCTTCGGACTTCCTGCTTTGAGTAAGGGGGTGCATCGGATTACCATAAAAGGCAGTTACGACCAAAAGCGGGAACTGGAAGATGTATTCGTAATTGGAAATTTCGCCGTAGATATGTCTGGCAATATTTCCAGGGAAAAAGAAATTCTGCATACTGGTGATTGGAGCATGCAAGGTTATGTAAACTATCCTGGCGGTATGATTTACCAGTACAAGGTGCCACAGTTGATTTCCGATAAGCAGGTTCTTCTTCATTTGGGTGAGTGGAGAGGTACCCTTCTGAAAGTCAGAGTAAATGGTAAGGAAGCTGGTTTTCATTTCGAAAAGAAGAACTGTGTCACAGATGTAACTGGTCTTTTCGAAAAAGAAGAGAATACTCTGGAAATTGAAGTTTCAGGAAGTCCAAGAAACATGTTCGGCCCATTCCACCAGTCCTACACCGGCTGCAGCCGAATCAGCTGGGCTGATTTCCGCACCGAGGGAATGTTCCATACGGATGGGAAGGTGCTGAAGCCTTATGGTATGATGGGGCAGAGTTATATTTGTGAGTATGAAGAGCAGTAAAAAATAACAGGAGGATTTATCATGATTGCAGATTACGCAGACAAACTGAATACATATGAGGAATTTAAAGATTACGCTGACATGGTTCAGCAGTTTATCAAAAAACAGAAAGAGGAGAACCTTCCAGAAGGCAGATACGACCTAAAAAACGGCATTTTTGCCTTGGTTCAGAAATATACCACCAAGCCACTGGAAGGTGCACAGATGGAATCCCATAAGAAATACTGTGACCTTCAGTACATTGTAGAAGGCACTGAGAAAATTTACTGGGCATCTCTTCGCAAGCTTACCGTAGAGGATGACCGCACCCCGGAAGCTGACATTATTTTCTATAAAAGTGGTCCGGAGCAGGGATACACTCTTCTGGAGGCTGGCATGTTTGGTTTCTACGCTCCTGAAGACGGTCATATGCCCTGCATCGCCGTAACAGAAGCCCAGCCCGCAACGAAAATTGTGTTTAAGATTCCGGTGAAAGGCTGAAATAATGTGGATTCAGATTGACAAGCTCTTAATAAAGCGTATACTATAGCGTGTTAGAGCCTGCTTGAAAAAACATTCCCGCAAATTGTGACGCACATCTTGCAGAAAGCCTTTATCAAACACGCTCTAGTAAGACACATAGTAGGAGGAAAGAGCTATGAAAAACAACAATAGTATCAAAACCGTAGTTGCCATCGGTATCGGTGCAGCACTGTTCTTTGTGCTGGGACGCTTTGTGGCGATCCCTAGTCCGGTTCCGAACACAAACATCAGTCTTCAGTACGCAGTACTTGGACTTCTTGCAGCAATGTATGGCCCGGTTGCAGGCGGACTCATTGGTTTCATCGGGCATACACTGATCGACCTGTCCTGGGGTGGAAGCCCATGGTGGAGCTGGGTTATCACATCTGCATTTGTAGGTGTTGTGATCGGTCTGTTCGCCAAGAAGCTTCAGGTTCAGGAAGGCGATTTCGGAAAAGGCAAAGTTGCCGTTTTCACAGTTGCAAACGTGATCGCACATGTTGTAGGATGGGTAGTTGTTGCACCTGTACTTGACATTGTAATCTATGCTGAACCGGCAAACAAAGTATTTGCACAGGGTGCATTCGCCGCTGTTTCAAACACCATCACAGGTGTTGTAGTCGGCGGTCTTCTGATCCTGGCTTATACAAAAACAATTGCAAAGAAAGGCTCCCTGGATCAGGAATAAGTTGAAAGGGAAATTTGTAAAAGACCTTGCTATGGGGAAACTTGTGGCAGGGTCTTTTTTGATGCATAATTTTATTGGATCCAAAAAGTAAATTTCGCAAGATTTATGCAAAATAAGATAAACTTTGGTAAGAAATTTTATTGTGGATTTAAGAAATTCGTGTTATCCTTTTGAGATGGTGTAAGGTGTACACTTATAGAGATGCAAATTGTTAAGTGGTTCTGAAGCAGTCACATTGTTTACAAATTGACGATGGATTCGCTTCAGGATATTTGATTTTGAGGTACTATATGACAGAGAAAAAATCTCCTATTATTTCTTTCAAAAACTTTTCTTTCCAGTACCGGGCACAGAAAAAGCCTACGCTGAAGGAAATTAATCTGGACATTTATCCTGGCGAGCGGGTGTTGATCGCAGGTCCTTCCGGCTGTGGAAAAAGTACTCTGGCAGGCTGCATCAATGGCCTGAATCCTTTTTCCAATCCAGGAGAATGCAGCGGGGAACTTATTGTGGATGGTGTGGATGCGCCGAAGAGCAGCATTTTTCAGCTCTCTGCACATGTGGGCACAGTGCTGCAGGATCCGGATGGTCAGTTTATCGGGCTGACGGTTGGCGAGGATATTGCCTTTGCATTGGAAAACAGCTGCATGCCGCAGGATGAAATGCATGAGATCACCCGTCACGCGGCAGAGCTGGTCGGAATTCAGGATCATCTGGATTACGCGCCCCACGAGCTTTCCGGAGGGCAGAAGCAGCGCGTCAGCCTGGCGGGGGTAATGGTGGATCAGGTGAAAATCCTGTTGTTCGACGAGCCATTGGCCAATCTGGATCCGGCTACAGGTAAGCAGACTATTGAGCTGATCGACGAGATTCAGGAAAAAACAGATACTACGGTGGTGATCATTGAGCACCGTCTGGAGGATGTTTTGTGGCGAGATGTGGACCGTATTGTTCTTATGGGCGATGGAAAAATTCTGGCAGATCTTCACCCGGATGAGCTTTTGTCCACCAGACTTCTGGAAGAAAACGGAATCCGAGAGCCTCTTTATCTTACTGCACTGCGTTATGCAGGTGTGGAACTTGCTCCTGCGAAGAAACCGGCACATGTTGATTCTGTTGTGATAGATAAGGCAGACCGGAAGAAAATGACAGACTGGTTCTGGTCCCGCCCGGCAGCAGAGGCTGAGAAAGAACATGAGCCGCTGCTTGAAGTTAGAAATCTTACCTTTGGTTATGAGAGAGGCAGGCAGACCTTACGTGATGTTTCTCTTACAATCCAAAAGGGTGAAATGGTCAGCATTGTAGGGAAAAACGGTGCCGGGAAATCTACTTTTTCCAAACTGGTCTGCGGCTTTGAGACACCAGATTCCGGTGAAATTCTTTTCCAGGGAAGGAATCTTCTGCAGGAAAATATCCGCCACAGAGCCAAACATATTGGCTATGTGATGCAGAATCCCAATCAGATGATTTCCAAGACTATGATTTTTGATGAGGTGGCACTGAGCCTTCGCAATATGGGAAAAAGCGAGGAAGAGATTCGGGAAAAAGTGGAGGAAACTTTGAAAGTCTGCGGACTTTTCCCATTTCGGAACTGGCCGGTATCGGCGCTTAGCTTCGGGCAGAAGAAGCGTGTGACCATTGCCAGTGTGCTGGTGCAGGATCCGGAACTGATCATTCTGGATGAGCCGACTGCGGGACAGGATTTTCGCCATTATACAGAGATTATGGAGTTCCTTCGTGGGCTGAATGAAAAAGGGGTAACAGTTGTGATGATTACCCATGATATGCATTTGATGCTGGAATATACGCCTCGGGCACTGGTTTTTGCAGATGGCAGGCTGATCGCGGATAGAAGCGCGGCAGCAGTTCTTTGTGATCCACAGCTGATCCGTCAGGCGGCACTGAAGGAGACCAGTCTTTTTACCTTGGCGAACCAGCTGGGAATCAGTCCGGCGGAAGAGTTTGTGCAGCGTTTTATTGAGGAGGACAGGGAGGTGCGAAGCCATGGCCGCTAAGACAGTGTTGAATTATCTGCCAAGGGAAAGTGTGATACACAAGCTGACAGGTACCACCAAACTGGCGTTTTTCCTGCTTTTTACTTTTGCAAGTATGATCACTTATAATACGTGGGTACTGCTTGGGCTGTTTGCGGTGAGCCTGGCGGCGTTTAAACTGAGTAAGATTAAGTTCCGCGAAGTGCGGTTTATGATGATTTTTATGCTGGTATTTCTGGTGTTGAATAATCTGTTTATTTTCCTGTTTGATCCTAACCAGGGAACGACGCTGTATGGCACCAGACATGTGCTTTGCCACCTGTTCTGGCGGTATGATCTGACTGCAGAGCAGCTGTTTTATATGGTGAATATTTCTCTGAAATATTTTGTTGCGCTGCCGGTTGCAATCTTGTTTATTTCTGCAACGAACCCAAGTGAGTTTGCTGCTAGCCTGAACAGTATTGGAATTTCCTATAAAGTGGGTTATTCTGTGGCGATTGCGCTTCGATACATTCCAGACATTCAGCGTGACTACCATAGCATCAGCCAGGCTCAGCAGGCAAGGGGCGTAGAACTTGGAAAAAACGAGCACTTTTTTGCCCGGCTGAAGAATTCGGTGAATATTCTTCTGCCGCTGATCCTGACCAGCCTGAATCGGATTGATACTATTTCTAATGCAATGGAGTTGCGTGGGTTCGGAAAGGATAAGAAGAGAACGTGGTATATGAAGAGACCTTTTGAGAAAAGGGACTTCGTGGCAATTGGAGTTGGCGTGCTGCTGCTGGCAGTAAGCCTGACGGTGACGATACGGTGGGGGAGATTTTATAATCCGTTTGTGTGAGGGAATTGAATAATATGAAAGATATGAGATGGCTGTGCGAGGGGGCTCGCATGGCTATTTCTTTTAAAGTAAATTAAGGAGTGTACATATTATATTTGGTTATTTGTGGGGGGAGACAGATATAAAAAGAAGCATGACTGTCAAGAAGGAGATTGGATGCAATCTTTAAACGCACTATTAGTAAAACATTGGAAAAGGCATTTTATGGTCAATCATATGAAGTGAAAATTTTATGGTCCCTTCTTGTATTCTGAATTTGTGCGTGTTACTATGAACTTGTAGATATCTTTTGATCTGTGAAGCGTTTCCTGCGTAAGGAGGAAAAATGAGCAGAAAGCCACAGAACAAAAGAAAAAGAGACACTGCTTACCATCCGGAGCTGCATACAAGAGATGTGAACAGCCGTGAGATTTTCAAAAACGATACACTTGCCAGCCAGTTTTTGAGAAATTATACGAATATTCCATTGTTTGCGAATGTTCAGCCTGAAGATATCAAGGATGTATCCAGCAAATCAACTCTATTTACAGCAATGCGCCGGAAGCGATAAAAGAAATTTACAAGAAGATTTTATGGACTTTACTAATAAAGATGAATGTGCCCGTGGACGAGGCAAGAGAGATGATGGGCGAGATTGGAGGTCGTGGAATGGGTTATCTGTTTGAAAAAAGAGCAAATGTAACCGAAAACTAAATTTAAGTAAGGGAAACAAATCACGATGAAAGGTATTAATACGTAAAATGTTATAAACTTAAGTGAAATTTATAAAAACAAACCTCCGGTTCTCAGGGACACTCTGAGAGCCGGAGATTTTATCTTCAATTCACAAAGGAGAAAACCATCATGAATTTATCCAATATTTTCGAATCCACCGATTTCGTCCACGCCAGTGGCACGAAGGAGGAACTGCAGGTTGCTGAATTTCTGAAAGCGCAGTGCGAGGCACTGGGAGTGCCAGCGAGGCTGGAGGCTTTTCGGGTTGCTATGGGAGAGATTGAATCTGCGCATTTGTTTGCAGATGGGAAGGAAATCACCTGTAAGGCGTTTAACTGCTGTGGCAGCGGCAGCGTAGAGGGAGAGCTTTATTATATGCCGGGAACGGATCCTGTTTCCATAGCAGGTGCAAAAGATAAAATTGTACTGATGGACACTCAGGGAGTTGGATTTTTTGTTTACCAGGACCTGATAAAAGCAGGAGCAAAGGGAATTATTTTCCAGTACGGAAATATGTATTATCCAAATACAGATATTGATCAGCGCGATCTGCGCGAAGCCGTTGTAGGGGAAGAACGGAAAGTTCTTTGCGCCATGATCCATTCCAGCCAGGCAGTAGAACTGGTGAAAAATAAGGTGAAGAACATTCGTCTGGAGGTTTCCCAGAAAGAGTACGACGGAGAGTCCCACAATGTAATTGCAGAGCTTCCTGGCAGACGGGACGAGTTTATTGTGCTTAGTGCCCATTACGATTCCACTTCTTTATCCCACGGCGCTTATGACAACATGAGTGGCTGCGCAGGTTTGCTTGGAATTATGGAACAGCTGAAGGGAAAAGAACTAAACTATGGTCTTCGTTTCGTATTCTGCGGAAGTGAGGAGAGAGGGCTTCTGGGCTCTAAAGCATATGTGAAGGAGCATAAAGAGGAACTGGACAAAATAGTGCTGAACATTAATCTGGATATGATTGGAACTTATATGGGTAAATTTATCTCCTGTGTTTCCGCAGAGGACAAGCTGGCACATTATATATCTTATATGGCAGCAGAAATCGGTTTTCCAATTGAGGCAAAGACCGGAGTGTATTCCAGTGATTCTACACCTTTTGCAGACAGCGGAATTCCGGCACTCTCTTTTGCCAGAATTGCCAGCTCCAATGTGGCACCAATTCATTGCCGCTATGATGTGAAGGAGGTTATGTCCATGGAGCAGCTACAGGGGGATATTGATTTTCTGGTGAAGTTTACAGAACGTTTTGCAAATGCAGCAGTGTGTCCGGTTGCAAGGGAGATTCCGGAGAAAATCAAGAAAGAACTGGATGAGTATCTTGCAAGAAAAAGAAAAGAGCAGTAGGGGAGGCATCCTATGAGTTACATAACCACATACACAAGAAACCATTTCAATCCGGTTCATCCGGAGGCGGAGAAGATCGATATTCAGGATATTGCACATGCGTTGTCGCTGACCTGTAGGGGAAATGGACATGTAAGTTCTTTCTGGTCTGTTGGGGAGCATTGTATTTGCTGTGCGAAAGAGGCTCTTGGGCGAGGGTATTCCAATCGTCAGGCGCTGGCTTGTCTTTTGCATGATGCCAGTGAGTGCTATATGTCAGATGTGCCCCGTCCGCTGAAGCAGGAGATGCCCAGATACCGTGAGGTGGAAGAGCAGCTGCTTCAGGTGATTTATAAGAAATTTCTGGGAAGCAGTCTGACTGATGAAGAAGCGCAGCATCTGAAAGAAATCGATGATGATCTTCTCTGGTATGATTTAGAGGTTCTTCTGGAAGAGAAACAACCGGGGGATGCACCGAAGCTGCACTTTGAGCTGGATTATACAGTGCGGCCGTTTGTTGAAGTAGAGCAGGAATATCTGGAAATGTTTCAAAAACTGAGCGAATCATAAAAGACAGATTTTTACTCGGAGAATGCGGCATTTATTATGCAGAAATATGAGGGATGGCAGATTCAGAAACAGACCTCAGACAGATTCTATGGGAGGAACAACACATGAACCAGGAGATAAAAATAGCGGTTTGTGATGACCTTGCGGAAGACAGGGAGAATATCACCCGGCTGCTTTCGGAATACACAGACAAAAATAACCTATATGTGAAAATAGAAGAATTTTCTTCCGGGGAGGCATTTTTATCCTCAGATACATCTGTTTATTCACTGGTTTTTATGGATATTTTTATGAGTGGGATGAACGGTATGGAGACGGCGAAGAAGCTGATTTCAAGAAACAGCCGGGTGCAGATCGTGTTCGGGAGCACCAGTACGGAGTTTGCAGCAGAGGCCTTTGATATTGAGGCGCTTCATTACATGGTGAAGCCAGTGAGAAAAGAGAAGCTGTTTCACATTCTGGATCGCTTTTTTGACAGTGTCTACTCCCTGCGGACTGTGAACGTGAAAGTGGGACGGCTGGAGGAGAGCATTTACATTTCCGATATTCTGTATGCAGAAGCAGATGGAAAACGAGCGAAAATTCACACGAAAAAGGGCGTGATAGATGCTTCCATGTCTATGGCAGATCTGGAAGAGGTTCTGCCAGCCAATGAGTTTTGCCGCCCGATCCGGTGGGCGCTGGTTTCCATGAGGGAAATCGTGGCTATGCCTACGGATATTCTGAAGCTGTCGGATAAGACAGAAATCCCCATCAGTCGTCTTAAGCGAAAGGAAATCCAGGATGCTTTTGCAAATTATAGCTGGCGAAGTACGAGACGGCGCATGCGGGGCGGAATCCTGTAAAAGAATTTGCAGACTACGTATAATTATAAAAGGAAAAACTTTATAGCGTGTTTGAAAAAAGGTTTTCTGTAAAATATACGTTATAATCTGCAGGCGAAACTTGAAGCGAAATATTGAGAGAACGTTTCGGACATGTTATGATGTGGAAAATATGAAAAATCTTTAGAAAACAATTTTTTGAAAGCGGAGGACATCATACTATGGGAAAAATTATTAATTTATCATCCGTACTGGAAAAAGAAGAGAAATTACAGCAGGTTGTAGATTACATGGAGGAACTGAAAGACCAGTTTTCAGATTTGATCCAGGAGTATGAGGATGATGGCGCAGATGTAAGGAAAGTCGATACACTGACTGAGGCTCTGGACGCGCTGGAAGATGCATATGAGATGGTCTGTGAAGTTGCTGAGGAAGAGGAGTGATAATTTATTAAAAATAAGGTACATTCAGCTAAAAACACGAAACAACACAACGTGTTAATTAGTACTGGGTGTACTTTTCTTGTATATTGTGGAGATTTTGTAGTGTATAGAAATCGTACAAGCGTCGCTACGCGACGGCTCTAATGTTACTGTGAACTTTGTTCACAAAAAACACCTCGCGGAATGTTACCAGTGAACAGTAACGCTCCAATCTATTTTCTTATATAAAATCCCAAAAACCTATTGACATAGTGGGTTAATAGTGGTAATATCCATTTAACGAATAAATAACCCAGTAAATCAATACGGAATATCGACAATTATTGCCGAAGAAGCAAGCTGGCAGTTACTGGGGGCAGATACAGACATAACAGGCGGGCCGCCATACGGCGACATCACCTCGAATAAATGTAAAGCGGCCGCAGGCGCCGGGAAAGGAATGGATATGGCATACTATAAGGGAACACTTGGATTAATCGGAAACACCCCACTTGTAGAGGTTACTAATATTGAGAAGGAGCTTGGACTGGAAGCTACTGTTCTTGTGAAGCTGGAATACTTTAACCCGGCAGGAAGCGTTAAGGACAGAATTGCCAAGGCTATGATCGAGGATGCAGAGCAGAAGGGAATCCTGAAGGAAGGTTCCGTAATCATTGAGCCAACTTCTGGAAATACCGGAATCGGTCTGGCATCTATCGCAGCAGCTAAGGGATACAGAATCATCCTCACCATGCCAGAGACCATGAGTGTTGAGCGTCGCAACATTCTGAAAGCATACGGCGCAGAGCTTGTTCTTACCGATGGAACCAAGGGAATGAAAGGTGCCATTGCCAGGGCCAACGAACTGGCAGAGGAGATTCCGAACAGCTTCATCCCAGGACAGTTTGTGAACCCGGCGAACCCGGCAGTGCACAAGGCGACTACAGGTCCGGAGATCTGGAAGGACACTGAGGGAAAGGTTGATATCTTCATCGCAGGTGTTGGTACAGGCGGAACCCTTACCGGAACAGGCGGATATCTGAAAGAGCAGAACCCGAATGTGAAAATTGTAGCACTTGAGCCTTCTACCTCCCCGGTATTATCTGAGGGAAAAGCAGGTCCGCACAAGATCCAGGGAATCGGTGCCGGATTTGTTCCGGATGTTCTGAATACCAAGGTTTATGATGAGATTTATAAAGCAGAGGCTGATGAGGCATTTGCCACAGCGAAGCTTCTTGCACACAAAGAAGGAATCCTGGTTGGAATTTCTTCCGGAGCTGCGTTAAAAGCCGCAATCGACTATGCAAAGAAGCCTGAGAATAAGGGCAAAGTGATCGTAGCCCTTCTTCCGGATACTGGTGACAGATACTATTCTACACCACTGTTCACTGAATAAAGATACATTGTAAACATACGGTAACTGTGAAGGCATTGCGCAGTTATAGTTTACCAAATAAGAAGCCTCACTATCTGATATCGCTTATACAGAGTTGTTATCAGAGCGGTGAGGCTTTTTTGCGTAATATTACGCTATTATTTTATTTGGTTAGCAACTGTACCGTCAGCATTGATAGTACAATTATCGGTCGGATTGAACTCGAGAATGTACATAAAAATTGCATGCTTATACATAAAAACGACAACTAACTTTTCCGGCGCCGTTTGTGATTGTAAGGGGAAAATAGCTATGCTAAAATGGATTTAGTCAATTATCAAAAATAAATGTAATTGTTCAGTGCTAATTTTCAAAATGCTTTGTATTTCGGCATTTGATTCTGACCAGTTATAAATGAATTTAAGGGAGAGAAAAGAATTATGAAAAGGAAGGCAATCAGCCGGATACTTGCAATTTCGCTGAGTGTTGCAATGTGTGCACAAAGCATTCCGATTTATGCGGCAGAAGAAATTGGGACTTCAGCTGCAGCGGACTTCTTCGCAGAAGATTCTATTGAAAACCAGAGTTTGAATGAAGGCGACGCGGAAACTAACACGGAAACCAACACAGAAACCAACGCGGAAACTAACACGGAATCTAATACAGAAACCAACACGAAAGCCGATGCGACAACCGGCATATCGGAAGCGTATACGTTGGAAGAGAGTAATTCAGCGACCACATCGGAGGAAACGGTTACTGACGAGGATGGATTCTGGTCTGGAGAATCAGAAACAGTTGAATCTTCAGCAAATGGTTCTGGTGGATGGGAATCTGCGGAAATGGATGGAGCAGAAGCGGGAGATGAGGCGGTAAAGCGAGATGCTGCAGCTTTTGTTTCGGGCGACGTGGAAGAAAACGTAGAGGAAACTGGAGAGACAAATGAATTGGAAGAGGCTCTTTCTGAATCGGCAGAGATGACAGAAGGTGATTTTTCCTATGTAATTGTAAATAACAGTTATGCGCGTATTACCAGATATTCCGGAAGTGCCACCAGCGTTCAGGTTCCGTCTACCATAGGTGGTTATGCGGTCAGGTGATCGGAGCGAGAGCATTCCAGGGAAATACAGTGCTGGAAAGTGTGGAGCTTCCCGATGGTCTTACCACCATATACGCCTATGCATTTGAAAACTGTACCAGTATCACCAGCATACATCTGCCAGACAGCATCACCACATTGGGCTATAAAGTCTTTGGAGGCTGCAGCAATCTTGTCAGTGCCAATTATCCGGTGAACTGGGTAAACAGCCCCAGTGGAAACGGATCGAACAGCTATGAATATGGAAATGTATTTTCCGGCTGTCCGAAGCTGACCGGGATAGAGATTCCGGAAGGAGTAAAGGTAATCGCACCCCACAGCTTTGCAAGCTTAACCACACTAACCAGTGTAACGTTGCCATCAAGCCTGACCGAAATCGGTGCATACGCATTCGCAGGAGCAACCGGTCTCACAGAAGTAACGCTTCCTTCCAATACCAAGACGATAAGAGATTATGCATTTGCCGACTGCGCAGGTTTAAAGGATATTTACATTCCAGATTCCACTACTGATATCAGGAAAGCTGTATTCGAAAACTGCCCACAGCTGACGATACATTGCAGTTATTATTCTATGGCAACCATATATGCCATTGAAAATAATATTCCATTTGAGCAAATTGGAACTTATACGGACAGCGCCGAAACCGTCCTGGATCGTTCAGGCACCAGCTATTACGGAGACTTCGGAAGTGCCACAGCCAATGGATATGTGGCCATGACAGTACGCTATAACATAAAAGACACATGGAAATCTGCAGTAAGCGACCTGAATGTGAAGCTGGTTCTTCCTTCCAACGGAGAGCTTGACGAATCCACATTAAAGGTGGATGGGGAGTTATGCCAGAACTATAATTTAAAGGACAGGACACTGACCATTCCTGTGAAAGGCACCTCAGGAATTATCCGTTTCAGCATCAAAGCACAGAATCAGTCAGCTGCTCGCAGTTATGCCATTTTAAATTACAGAAAGAATAGAAACTCCAGCCAGGAAATCATTGGTGTATTGAATGAAAGCATTAATCTGTTCACCATAGATGCACCAGATGTTGTATCAAAGCCAACCGTAAATGTTTCCGGTATGGCAAATGCTGGAGGAACTGTTACCCTGCTTGTGGATGAGAAAGAACAGCAGACAGTCCAGGTATCAAAGGCCGGCTTATGGTCTGCCGTCCTTACACTGGAAAATCCTTCCAACTATGAGACATATAAGATCAAAGCACTCTGCACACAGGCAGATGGTACAACAGAAACAAGAACTGCCGCAGTTACCTATAATGAAGGAGAACCCTCAATCGAGTCCTTCAAAATGTACTATAATGAGCATGACAAAATAAAATCCTACGATCTGACAAAGACAGACGGAGTAACACCTTTGGTGTATTACCTTCCGAAAAGCAAATTTGACTATGAGCTTACCTTTGAAAACCCGGATCAGATAAAGACTCTGTACGTTACAAGCACCAGAAACAACCAAACGAAATATCTGGAAGCAACCTATGATCCGGAAAAAAATGCGTTTGTGACAGACGGATATTTCGATGAATCCGATCACAACTATGTTCCTGGTGTGATCAGCTATGAATATAACAAAAAAGTTCCAGAAGTAAAAATGGGACAGGATGTTGACTGGGAGGCTTTGCAGAAAGGACTTCCCGAAGGCGCAGAAAATGATATTACGGTAAGGAAAAATACAGCAACGGATTATGACGCAACCATTGATCTCAGTAAATTCGGGGAAGATCTGAAAGATGTAGGACTGGATGTCACCATCAGCGTGTTTGACGAGAGCAACAGCTCCAGTATGGGAACATGGAAGGGATTGATCGACGAAGCCAATAAAGATATGGGCTATCTGATCCCGGGGTATGATGACAGCAAGTATATCTGCAACCTGGATTATTCCGACAAAGGCACCTGGTATATGCTGGTAAAGGATGTTACCGGAAATAAATACATTGGATTTATGCTGGACACTGCTACAGATAATGCCGGTACCCTGGATCAGTACTGGACACTTTCCCAGATTTCCTCCCACCTGTCAACAATAAATAAGGGAGCGTCTATGTTATATCAGAACTATCAGATTGAGAAAGACATGGATGAGCTGAGAAAAGACGTACTGGCTTCCGGCGGTAACTATTCCGACCAGGAATTAAAGGAGAAATTGAAAGCTGTGGATAATCTGGAGAGTGACCAGAAAATGTTTATGATCATGACAGCGATGATTCCACTGGTCGTAGCCGGAGGTGCGATGGGCGCAGGTCCGGTAATTGCGCTGACTGCCATATTGGGAACGATTACAGCAGCTTCCTCATTATTCTGGGATATCAGAAAAGCAGATATTAAAGGGGAAAAATTCAAGCTTCGTTTTGTAGTAGATCCAAGCGGCTATGTGTTTGATCTTTCCACAGGAGAGAGAATTGAGGATGTTACCGTAACAGCTTACTGGATTCCATATGATGAATCTGATGATTTCTGGAATAAAACGCCGTCCCCATCCGAGTATGGAACGAAATGGAATGCGGGGGAGTATAACCAGTACAATCCTCTTCAGACAAATGCAGACGGAAAATATGCATGGGATGTGCCGGAAGGCTGGTGGAGAGTAAAATACGAGAAAGAGGGATATGAAACTACATGGAGTGACTGGATGACCGTTCCGCCTCTTCGAACCGAAGTGAATATCGGTATGGTATCGCAGACAAAACCGTCGGTAGAGCACAGCTGGGATAACGGAACGGTAGTCATAGCAGCGACTTGTACTTCCACAGGAATTATCAGCTATGAGTGCACGGACTGCCATATTACCAGAACTGAGGTTTTACCGGTGAATCCGGACGCCCACAGCTGGGATAACGGAAATGTGACAAAGGAAGCCACCTGTACTGAGGAAGGTATCAGAACCTTTACCTGTGTGAACTGCAGACAAACCAGAACCGAGAAGCTGCCCGCGAAGGGACATGGGGAAACAGAGGTCAGAGGGAAAAAAGCAGCAACCTGTGCAAGTGAAGGCTATACAGGCGACACTTATTGTAAGATCTGCGGAACCAGATTAAGCGGCGGTGAAACAATCGCGAAGACAGAACATACCTGGGGAGAATGGGAAAAGACATCAGATGCTACCGTATTTGCAGCTCAGAAAGAGAAAAGAATCTGTAAGCTCTGCCAGACCACAGAAGAAAGAGACAATGGAAATCCGCTGACTTCCAAAATGACACTTACAGCCTCTAGCCTGAAAATGAAAATAAAACAGACCACAAAAGTGCTCAAGATTTCCAGCATGGAGAGTGGGGACTATGTAGCATCTGTGGTTTCAGGCAACAGTAAACTTCTGAAAGTAAGCTCCTACACCAAAGACGGTGCAGTTACGCTGAAGGCTCAGAAGAAAACAGGAAAGACGAAACTTACAGTGACTCTGGCTGGCGGTGCAGTAAAAACTGTGAATGTTACCATCCAGAAGGGAACTGTGAAAACCACCAAAATTTCAGGTGTACCGAAGAAAATCACCTTAAAGAAAGGGAAGAAACAGACCCTGGCATCGGTTCTGGCACCAATCACAACCCAGCAGAAAGTGACCTACACCACATCTAATAAGAAAGTCTGCACTGTGACAAAAGGTGGTGTAATTACAGCGAAGAAAAAAGGTACTGCAAAAGTTACGGTACGCTCCGGCAGAAAAAAGGTGGTTATTACAGTCAAAGTGCGGTAAGTTGCAAGAGCGCGAAGCGGGCTACGCCTACTGAAAGAAAACAAAATATACCGTAAAGCGGGGCGTGCAGATTGTAAGAATGATTAAGGGGCAGACTTTAGAACTGCCAATATTACAGGATGTATGATGCCTCTGATAAACTGCCGTGTCTGATATGTTTAAGAAACATATTGAACACGGCAGTTTTTTCAAACAGGATAACTGTTTAGTATCTTCACACTGCCTTCTGGATAGTTGTCAAACAGGTTGTGTTGTGCATAAAAAAAGCAATCTTGTGCATAAAAACCGTAACCTTTCCCACCATTATTGTCTCAAAAATTCAATTATGATATTCTTTTTATGAGAAAAAAAGAGCAATTTTCCAGCTTTTGAAAATTTGCTGGTGCTATTCAGAGCCACGAAGCGTGTTGCTGTGAACGGAGTGAACAGTAACCCAAATGGATTTTTGAACAGTTATAATTGCCGAAAAAATAAGGGGGAATGAAAGAGTGAAAAAACAAATTTCAAAATGTGTGAAAATGCTGTTCCTTGGCATTATCATGTGCCTGGGTATGGCGCTTAGCGTGCATGCAGAAGGCTCAGGACAGTTTTTCCAGTTCGACGGCGAAAAGTGGAACAAGGAAGAATTTTCCTGGACAGACAGTCAGGGGCAGATCTGGTATGCCCATGAATATGGAACAAATGGAGAAGCTATTATCAGCGCAGTAACCGAGGCTGTTATGGAACTGCAGGTTCCGTCATATGTGTATAAGGATGGTGTGGCGAAGAAGGTAATTGGAATCGGTAAGTATTTTCCGGATTCAGAATATGATTACACATGGGACCGGTTTAGCTGTTTCTATTACGATGGAAAGTATGGCAACGGAATGCTGTATAAGTTGATTCTTCCGGATACACTCTGCTATGTGATGCCCAATGCATTTTCAACAGGTGGCAGCTGGTTTGACGGACTGGCAGCCGTTCAGCTGCCGCAGAATCCACGGCTTGTAATTGGAGAAGGTGCGTTTTATGGGGATAAGAATCTTCAAATCGTGCATTTTAATGACGCAGTAGGCGGTGCACAGCCTGTAAAAATCGAGAAGCAGGCATTTGGTAACTGTCCGAAACTGGAAGAGATAACGTTTCCGCCAACAGGAGCTTATAACGAGATTGATAAAGAAGCTTTTTACAGTTATGGGGAATGTTGTAACCTGAAAAGAATTTACAATGCCCCATCCGAGCTGGAACTGGGCTGGGATCAGTACTGTGCCGGTGTTGAGGAGGTTTCCTTTGCAGAAGGACTTACATATGTCGGTGGAATTTCGACTATTGTAGCTTCTGAATGGAATGAGGATGGAAGTCCCTCGCGCGGACAGGGAGAATACATTAAAACACTGAAAAAAGTAACGTTGCCCTCCACACTGAAGGAAATTGGCTGGGACGCATTTAAGGATAACAAGAACCTTACTTACATCAATCTCCCGGAGGGCTTAACCACTATTGGAAGTTATGCTTTTGCAGGCTGTACAGCGCTTACAGGTTTTACCTCTCTTCCGGCAAGCGTAAGCGGAGGTATCGGAGAAGGTGCATTTATGGGCTGCAAGAACCTCCATCTTGAAAATATATATATTCATGGAACTGACAGCCTGAAATATCAGTTCACCGACAGTGGAATTGTAAGTATCCGCATTGGTGCTGATGTAACATATACAGTTGGTGCAATGTTCAAGGGCTGCACAAGCTTAAAAGAAATCACAGTTGACGCAGGACATCCGTACCTTTCTTCCCAGGACGGTGTGCTTTACAGTAAGGTCTATAAAAGCAGCGGAGGGGAAGTGGCTGGCAGAAGTATTTTCACCTATCCTGCAGGAAAAAGCTGGGCAGGAAGCTATACACTTCCGTCAGATGTAGTATTGTTAGGCGGTTTTGCATTTGATTCCTGTAAATTTACAGAGATTCACATTCCGGCCCGTGTACTGGATCTGGATTATGACTCTATGGCTTCTATAGGAGATACGAACACATATTATGCCTTTGATTCTATCAAAGACAGCTGTAAATTATACGTTGTAAAAAATTCTTATGTGGACAATTACTTTAATACACGTTATCATTTTTATTATGAAAATGGTGATGTGCTTCCAATCAGTTATGATCTGGCTGGCGGAACAAATGACAGCTCCAACCCATCCACTTTCACAGGTGGAAACAGTATTGAGCTGAAAGCGCCTACACGAAGCGGTTATACCTTTACCGGATGGACGACAGTAGATGCGGATGAAGAAGTAAATTCTTCCGGTTCTTACACACCATCAATGGGTGAACTGGTAAGCGGTGTTAAACTGACTGCAAACTGGAAAAAGAACCCAGATCCTACCAAGGCACCAGAACCGACGAAAACCCCGGCGGCAGAGCCGACAAAAGCTCCGAATGCAGAGCCGACCAAGGCTCCATCTGCTCCGGAACCGACGAAGACTCCGAACGCTTCTGATAATAATCAGAACACTGTAATTCCATCCAAGCTTCCGAAGCTTACCGGAACCAAGGCCACCAATGTACTTACCGATGGTGCCAAGATTTCCTGGAAGCGGATTGCAAGAGCAACCGGATATCAGATCACAATTTCCACTGACAAGAAATTCAAGAAAAATGTAAAGAATTACATTGTTGAGGAAAATAAAAACAATGAACTGATCTACGGTTTGAAATCTGGAAAGACCTATTATGTAAAAGTAAGAGCAGTCGCACAGGGCGGCGGCAAGAAGGTTACTGGAAAGTATAGCAAGGCTGTTAAGTTTACAACTTATGTTGTGCCGAAGGTAAAGAAGATCAGTGTAAAGAATAACAAGAAGGGCACGATCACCATTACGGCGTCCAAGGTAAAAGGTGCTGCCGGATATGCGTTTGTGGTTACCGCAGATTCCAATCTTTACGATATTGTGGACATCAAGGAATCCAAAAAGAATACGGTAACTGTGAAGAACCTGACGAAGGGACATACCTATTATATACGTGCGTGTGCATATAAGCTGAACAAGCAGAAACAGAAGGTGTTTGGCGTGTACGCAAAGAAAGCTAAGATTACAATCAAAAAATAAGAAATCAGTTGTTGTATTTAGTTACCTGCAAAAAGTGCTGCTGGTCAGGTGACCAGCAGACAGTAATAAAAAAGGAACTGTGTTTACAACCGGAGAGAACGTGACATGAAAAAAGATGAGCAGACAAATGTGTTGCTTTCGCTGAAAAACTTATATCGGTTGTTTACCGTGAAAGATTATCCGGTCTATTCTACCGGAATTCTGGGAGAAAAAAGTAAAAAAGGTCTGACTCTGGTCAGATTCTGGGATGAATATCTTCTCTATGAGTGGAAAGGCACCAGACACGGAAAAATGATTTTTCGAAAGGATGGAAGCCAGAACCGTTATCATTCGGAATTTTGTAATCGCAAGGAAAGCTTTCCCTTGTATCATATATACATAGAGGAAGTGCTGGAAGGTCTGAATACGGAGACATTTGGCAGTCAGGTACTGATTTTTGAAAAATTCCTGAAAGAGAAAAATTATAACCATTCTGTGTTTGTACAGAAGCTGAGAAAATTTCTGGGCATGGTCATGGAGTCAGATCCATGGCTGTCCCAAGAGTGTGGGGAAAAGCTGATCTTCTGGATCGATTACATAGAGAAAAAACAGAAGGATTTTTCCCAGTCCTTTGGGGATGCCTGGCTGTTTACCCTGCTTAGTCTGCACGCGATGGCGGGGCCGGAAATATCCGGGGCAAAAATGAAACTGGTAAGAAACCGTGAAGACTTAAAGCCGGAATATATCTGGAGCTGTATTTATCAGGAATCCGGGGAAACCAGGCAGAGCTTTCTCACCCTGCGAAACTGTGAATTGTTCCGGAAATCTGTGAAAGCCAGCCATTTCTTTGGCAGAGAAGAAGAGTTATATGACTTGAAAGAGATGTTCTTCAATTCCGGAAAGTATCTGATTTCCGGAATTGGAGGAATTGGAAAAACAGAACTCATGCGTCAGCTTGTGAGCTGGATGGAGCAGGAAGAAGTAAAGTGCCGGATCGCAGCTGTTCAGTATGAGGAGAATCTGGCGGCCAGTTTTTCCAGAAGTTTTCTGAATCTTACTGGTGAGAGCGTGGAAGAAAGATTTCACGAAAGTATCTATCATCTGTCAGAAGAGCATCAGGAAAAAACAGTGCTTTTTCTGGATAATATGAACCATACGGAAGAGGAAGATCCTTACCTGTCAGAACTGAAAGATCTGCCGTGCACTATATTTGTTACTTCACGTCAGAAACATCTGGATGGGTTTACTACATTTGGCATAAAGGCACCGCAAAAAAGTGCCTTAAGTTTGATTTTTCGTGACAATTACAACAAAATACTTTCCAGAGAGGAAAAAGACCGGCTGAGTCGTTTGCTGGAAAAAGAGATTTTTCAGCATCCTCTGACATTGAAGCTTCTTGGAAAAGCGGGGACCTACTATTTTGGTAATTGGGATTATCTGGAAGAAGAGCTGCAGAATAACTGGAATGATGTTGCAGAAGAGTCCGGACTCATTGATATGTACCGTGGGCTGTACAAACTGGCTGATATTGGAGAAACCGGAAGCCAGCTGGCGAGGATGTTCGCGCTTCTGCCGTATCAGGAAATTGACCGGAATTTTACTGTGATGTTTTTCCAGGGATTTTTGAAGAAAAACGAAACTCTGGGAGAGGCGCTTGGCAGACTGGTGAAATTCGGTTGGCTGGAAGATACGGGAAATGGTTACCGTATGCATCCTGTAATTGCAGAGAGTCTGTGTACAAAGGATTTTTCAGAAGCTGAGTTTCAGCCATTCTGGGAACGGGCACAGAAGTGCTTTTTCCCGAAACAGGCATCGAAAGACGAGGATCCTCGTATGGAGGAAATTGCGTGGCTTGTCTTCCAGGGAATTTCCAGAGTACAGGGAGCGGTCAGTGGCCAGCTTGTGGCACTGGCGGCAGAGGCTGCCCGATATCTGGAGCTGCCGGTTCCTATGTGCGGGAAAATCCAGAAATTGGAAAAAAGATGTGCACAGATTTCCAATGAGACGAAGTTTATGGTAGCGTGTCTGACAGAGACAAAACCTGAACAAAACGAAGAATATATAGAACTCTTCCGCGAACAGCTGAAAAAGAGAACGCTATCATCGGAATGGATGTTGTTTGCTATAAGTGATTTTTGCAATAGGCTGGAGCAAAGCAGTAATTATGAGTGTTACCGGGAGATCTGTGATTTAATTTTTCAACAGAAGGATAATATTGATTATAAAATTGGATATGCGCTTTTGCAGACGAATATGCAGATGTTAAAGCTTAATGTGAAAAAGGCTGAAATGTGGGCAGAACGTGGAATCCTCATGTGTGTACAATGGGGGCATAGCCAGAGAATACTGGATTTTCTTTATCCAAAAGCAGAATGTCATATGTTTTTTCAGGAAAAAGAAAAGCTGGCAGATTGTCTGGAAAAAATAGAGCAGATACAACAGATACAAAGAAAGCGTCAGGGTGAGAGTGAGTATGCAATATGGCAGCTTCGTGGTCAGCTTGCAGCTATGGATCAGAATATGGAAGAAGCCGCCTATTGTATGGAACAAGCAACGGACAGGTGCAAAATGTACTGTGGTGAGAAAAATCAGATGTATTCTGCCCTGTCAGAGGAACTGGCACGAATGTATAATGCTGCCGGACGAAGGGAAGAGTCGTTGGCATGTCATCTTGCGGTTCGCAATCAGCTGCTTAAGAATGGCTATCGTGAGGGTTCTATGCTTCTGATGGTGGACAACAATATGAGTGTAGTCTACCTGGACCTGGGAAGACCGGAAGAAGCGATCCCATATCTGACAGAGGCGCTGGAGCTTACGAAGGAAAATGGACTTGTAGGTTCGGCAGTTGCAGAGCCTACCTGGAATCTGGCACGCGTTTACCGTGCACTTGGAGATGAAGAAAAAGAAGATATATATCTGAAAGCCGCCGTTGAAGGCTTCCGGGAATGCTATCCGCCGGAGCATCCCAAGCGGATCGCAGCTGAACAGAGACTGAAAGAACGCCAGGGGGAATGAACCTGGCGTTCTTTCTGCTTTTATGGAAAGATGTGCGACGGTATACTTAAAGCTGACTACAACTAATCCTATTGACATACTAGGATACTTTATAGTAACATAAATCAAAATCGTCCCAGCTCTTTGCGCGAAGGATATTTTTTGTCTGAAAGGGAAAGATGGAGCTGGGGAGAGACTAAATTTACTGCCACAGGAGGCTAATCATATGAGCGAAATCACTGCAACCAAAGAGCAGCAGAATAAATACGAAGCTTTAAAAGAATACTTACGCAGTCTGGGAAGTGTGGCTGTGGCTTTTTCAAGCGGGGTGGACTCTACGTTTCTTTTGAAAACAGCACACGATGTGCTGGGGGATAAATGTATCGCGATTACTGCCATGTCCTGTTCTTTCCCGAAGAGAGAACTGGAAGAGGCGAAGACCTTCTGTGAGAAGGAAGGAATCCGCCACATTACAGTAGAGTCTGAAGAACTGGAAATTGAGGGCTTCTGCCAGAACCCGACTAACCGTTGCTATATCTGCAAGAAAGAATTATTTGAGAAAATCTGGGACATTGCCACAAAAGAGGGGCTGAATGCAGTGGCAGAGGGTTCCAACATGGACGACAATGGTGATTACAGACCTGGTTTACAGGCTGTTGCAGAGCTTGGAGTTAAGAGCCCGCTGCGCCATAGCGAATTATATAAAGAAGACATCCGCGCCCTGTCCAAAGACCTTGACCTTCCCACCTGGGAGAAACAATCCTTCGCCTGTCTTTCTTCCCGTTTTGTATACGGTGAGACTATCACGAAGGAGAAACTTGGTATGGTAGACAAGGCAGAACAGCTTCTTCTGGATCTGGGATTTCATCAGCTTCGTGTGCGTATTCATGGTACATTGGCACGAATTGAAGTATTGCCAGATGAACTCCAGAAAGTCCTGGAGAACCGCAACCAGATCGTGAAAGCATTCAAAGAATACGGCTTCACATACGTGACCATGGATCTTCAGGGATACCGAATGGGAAGTATGAATGAGACATTGAAGAAATAGTTTTCGACTTATGAATTATCGTCTATACTATGCTGTTAGTTAATTGCTTTAAATGCTGTTTTGCTTTATCATTAAATTAATCGTCTGACAAATTTTGGGAGGGAGTATGCTGCGGGCTCATTTGCAGAATAGCAGGTTATCCATTTAGAGGAAGCGTTTATTGTTATGCAACAGATATTAATGGAAAAATCTTTGCCTCTGGAGTGTGTTTGAAAGGACGAAAAAAAGAATAGCGAGGTAAAGCGTATGAGAAACAGACGACTGGCATTGGCTGCAGCATTGCTGCTGGCAATCACAAGTGCAGACGGAGCAGCACTGGCAGTAAGTGGAGCTGATTTTTCTTCTGAGGAAGTAGCAGAAGCAGTTTTTGACGAAGTGGAGAATGAGGGTCTGGACAATCAGGATGAGGTTCAGGAACAGGTTCAGACTCCGGAGATGGATCAGGTGGAGGAACAGTCATCCGAGGATTCATTCTCAGATGCGTCTGGCATGGAAACAGCTGCAGAATGGCAGAACGAGGAAGCGGCAACAGCAGACGAAGCTCTGGTTTTTTCAGATGGAGAAGACACAGGAATTACCTATACCTTGTCAGATGATGGGAAACTGGTAATTTCCGGAACTGGAAGCATAGCAGATGATGCATTTGCTGGCAACACTAAGATAACAAGTGTGGTTATCTCAGAAGGAGTGACAGGCATTGGTTCCGGTGCATTTACTGGCTGCACCAATCTGACAAGTGTGACAATTCCAGAAGGCGTAACCGTCATAGATGGTATGACCTTTGGCAATTGCACCAGTCTGACAAGCGTAACCATTCCGGGAACGGTAACCTCTATAGAAGTTCAGGCATTCTGGAAGTGCAGCAGTTTGACAAGCATAACTATTCCTGCAAGCGTAACGAGCATTGGAAGCGGTGTATTCCAGGGGTGTACCAGTCTGACAAGTGTAAAGCTTTCAGAGGGCCTGACCAGAATTGGAGATCAGACTTTTGGCAGATGTAATGCGTTAGAAACCATAGAAATCCCGGCAAGTTTGACATCTATAGGAAATGATGCGTTTAAAAACTGTGCCAAGCTGAGAAGTATCCGCTGCTATGCAAATAGCAGCACGTGGCAGCCCAGATACATTTGTGATTCAAATACAACCGTATATTACAGTTACAATCCGAACCATACCCATTCCTACAAGTCACATGTGATAAAAATGAGTGGCTGTACCTATTCGGGATCTGAAGAAGAAATCTGTGAATTTTGCGGTGATTACTATACAAAAGAAACACCGGCACTTGGTCATGACTGGAACCGTGGGGAAACAACAGAAGATGCTTCCTGTGAAAGTGACGGAGAAAAAACTTATACCTGCAGAAGATGTGGTGACAAAAAGAAAGAGACAATTCCAGCAACCGGACATAGCTGGGTAAGGTCATGGCATGAAGATGCAACCTGTACAGATGACGGAGTCGATGAATACACCTGCAGATATTGCGATACGGAAAAGAGAACTACAATAAAAGCAACCGGACATAAATTTTCTGCATGGGCAGTAACACAGGAAGCAACTGTGGATGAGGAAGAAGTCCAGACACGTACCTGCAGTGCATGCGGTGAGCAGGAAACAAAAATTACCCGGGACAGACTGCAGCCAACAATGAAATTGAATCAGTCCAGTATTGTGCTGAAGACCGGACAGAAGACGAAGTGTCTGAAAGTAACCGGGCTTGCAAAGGGAGATTTCATTTCCACCTGGAGTACGGATAACTGGAGTATTGCAGATGTATCTGTTAGTTCAGATGGAACC
Organism: Ruminococcus sp. RTP21358st1_G6_RTP21358_211008; assembly: GCF_040908885.1. NCBI lineage: Bacteria > Bacillati > Bacillota > Clostridia > Eubacteriales > Oscillospiraceae > Ruminococcus > Ruminococcus sp. RTP21358st1_G6_RTP21358_211008. The sequence continues at coordinate 138,780 of NZ_JBDGDM010000001.1, read as the reverse complement.
TGTAACATTACCGCCGGTAAAACTACAGGCAAAACCCGTATTCACATATACCTGAACAGCGGATATGAAAAGTCTGTTACCGTAAAAGTCCAGAAAACCGCTGTAAAAACCACAAAGATCAAAGGTGTGCCGAAAACACTGAAATTAAAGAAAAATCAGAAATATTCCCTGAAACCGGTTTTAAAACCAGTAACAAGCAAAGAAAAAATCACCTACAAATCCAGCTCCTCCAAGGTGGTAAAGGTAGATTCCAAGGGCAGAATTACTGCAAAGAAAAAAGGAACAGCCGTAATTACGGTGAAAGCAGGGAAGAAAACAGTTAAGTGTAAGGTGACTGTGAAATAACGTATATTTTGAAAGGACAGGAATGAAATATTTTCTGTCCTTTTTCATGAATATTTATTGATTCTTTTTCTCACATTTCCTATAATAAGCCTATGTGTTATAAATTTACCCATGTGACATGTAAAAACGCCGGAAAGGATATTGTATCCCGTAGAAGTCAGCGATGCATTTTACCTGTTGCAGGGGCTTTTTGTTTTGAAGATTTGGGATTTCAAACACGCTCTGGTCTGCCATGGCAGCAGGTCTTTGGACAGTGTTGCAGACAGAAGTATATATTGAGTTAAGCTGCGGTATCAGGTGCCGTGAGGGAGTAAAAGAGTATGAAGAAAAAATGTGTGGCAATGATGTTAATCGCAATAATGACCGCATCTTTAGCTGGCTGTGGAAGCAGCAAGGACGGAAGCGGTAAATCTGTAAAGCTGGATTCGGATCACCCGGTGTCCCTGACGATCTGGCATTATTACAACGGTGCCCAACAGGCAATGTTTGACACCCTTGTAAAGGAATTTAATGCCTCCGTTGGAAAAGAGGAGGGTATCTACGTGGAGAGCTACAGTCAGGGTTCCGTATCCGACCTTGAGGAAGCAGTCAACAGCTCTTTGAACGGAGAAGTAGGAGCAGAAGAACTGCCGGATATTTTTTCTTCCTATTCTGATACTGCTTACGCAGTACAGCAGCAGGATAAGCTGGCAGACCTTTCCGTGTATTTTACAGAAGATGAGTTGTCCAGGTATGTAGATTCCTACATCCAGGAGGGCTATTTTAACCAGGATGGCGCTTTATATCTTTTCCCAGTTGCCAAATCCACAGAGATCACCATGATCAATAAGACTGACTGGGAGCCTTTTGCAGAAGCCACTGGAACTACAGTGGAGGAACTTGCCACTACAGAAGGTATTGCAGAGGTTGCACAGCGCTACTATGAGTGGACGGATGAGCAGACCCCGGATGTGCCGGACGATGGAAAAGCATTCTACGGCAGAGACTCCATGTCCAACTATTTTATCATTGGCATGAAGCAGATGGGAAAGGAAATTTTCCAGGTGAAAGATGGAAAAATGACCTTAAACACAGACGAAGATCTGATCCGCCGCCTTTGGGATAATTACTATGTACCATATATGAAGGGCTATTTCGCATCTCTTGGAAAATTCCGTTCCGATGATGTGAAGACAGGAGATATTCTTGCATACACGGGCTCCACATCTTCTGCCGTATACTTCCCGGATACCGTGGAAATAGGGAATAAAAGCTATCCGATTGATTACATCGTATGTGATTCTCCGGTTATGGAGGGCGGCGAGAACATAAAAGTTCAGCAAGGTGCCGGAATGGCAGTGACCAAGTCTGATGAGGAACATGAGTATGCTGCAAGTGTATTCCTGAAATGGTTCACACAGAAGAACCAGAACCTGCGCTTTGTATGCGAATCCTCCTATATGCCGGTTCTGAAAGAAGCCAACAGCGTAGACGCACTGGATTCCGTTATTAAAGAGAATAATATAGAAGTCAACCAGAAGGTTTACGATTGTTTTACAACGGAAATGGAAGACTTTGATAAAACAAGTTTCTATACAATTGGAGCCTTTGACAATAGCTACAGTGCCCGTAAGATCCTGGATTATTCTCTGGCTGACAAGGCAAAGGCTGATAAAGATGCCATGGACGATGCAATCGCAGACGGAGAGAGCCGGGAAGAGGCTCTTGCACAGTATCTGACAGATGAGAATTTCCAGAGCTGGTATACAGAATTCTGCCATAGCCTGGAGTGTATTTGAAAAAACATTCAAAGTGGTTTTTTAGACAGATTCTGGACATAAGGAGGTGCGGAGGACTGTGAAGAAAAAGAAATCTCTTTGGAACATATTTCTGATTCCTATACTGATCATTGTGTTTGTACAGGGTGCAGTCCCATTCCTGTCATTGATTTTCAGCGGAATCCGCTCAAACATGGAGAATGCGGTTATCGGTCTGGATAGTCATACGGTGGAGAACCGTAAGGTAGTTCTGGAGAACGACATGATCGAGCAGTGGAGCAGCGTGTACAAGGAAAGTGATAGTCTTTCCTCAGCGCTGACAAAGGTATTGAGCAATCATCAGATGGATATGCAGGGCTTCATGGGCTCAGGGAGAGTCCAGGAGGAATATCTGGAAACAGTTTTTTACGATATGGTGGAGGTTTTGCAGTACAATTCCACTTCTGGAATTTTTCTGGTTCTGGGAAATGACGGTGATACAGATTCGGAAGGGGAATACAAAGGCTTCTGGGTGAGAGACTCAGATCCCCAGACCAAAACGGCTTCCCGCACGGACCTGCTGATGGAGCGTGGAAGTAAGGTACTGTCGCAGAATATGTCCATTTCACTGGATACTTCCTGGCATACAGATTTCCACTTCCAGGGCAATGGGAAAAGAGATGCCGATGACTTTTTTTACCAGCCATATATAACAGCAGAAAATTACGTTGATTCCCGCACCAGTATGAAAAATCTGGGCTATTGGTCGAAGCCGTTTATTCTGGAAGATTTCTATAAGGATAACCATAAGATGATCACATATTCGGCACCTCTTGTTTATGATAAAACCGTTTACGGTGTGCTTGGAATTGAAGTGGGAGTGAATGATCTGACCAAATTTTTTCAGGTAAAAGATCTGGATTCCGATCTGAATGCAGGATTTGCCCTTGTGGTAGACCATGGAAATGGAAATTATGAGGGAATTGCCGGTGAGGGTGCGCTGTATGATGCAGTTTCCCGGGACGGAAGTGACTTTGTTCTGGAGGAGCCGGTGCAGGAGAATTTGCGGCTGGTACAGGGGGCTGCCATTGGGAAACAGCAGATTTACGGACTTGTGAGCAATCTGGAGCTGTACAGCAGAAATGTGCCGTATGAAGATACGCAGTGGGCATTGTGCGGTTTTGTTACAGAGGATTCTGTGTATGGATTGATTTCCGATGTTTATGAGAGAATTCTGGGAGCGATTCTGGGAAGTGCCCTGATGGCAGTTATTCTGGTTTATTTTCTTGTCCAGTATGCGACGGAACCGGTTTACCATCTGGTGGAGAGTGTACGAGGCGGAGTGAAGGGAATTCACGGTTTTCAGGAGTCAGGTATTCAGGAGCTTGATGAGCTCCATAAAGTGATAGAGAATCTGACGGATACCCAGATGCAGACAGAGAATCAGCTTCTGGAGGAAAAGGAGCGCTATCGGATTGCGGTAGAAAGTTCCCAGGATGCCTTTTTTACCTACAAATGTAAGGAAAAACTGCTGGAAATAGTTAACAGTAAAGGCAATGACGGTGTATGGGACTGCGGAAAGCATCCGGAATTTCTTGATAATGACAGTATCCATCCGGCAGATAAGGCAAAGCTGGTGAACGCAGTAAAAAGCTCAGACGGCGTTCTGGATGTTGACTTTCGTCTGCAGCATGCCAATGGAGAATTTCAGTGGGTAAATCTATCCGGAAGCATTACTTTTGATGAGAATAAAGAGCGCAGCAGGGTCGTTGGCTGTATTCACAATGTGCATCAGCACAAGCTTCTGGAGCAGGCGCAGAAAAGAAAGCAGATTTATGACTCCATTACCTCTTTTTACCGCCTTGGAAGCGGACTGGAAGTTGTGGAAACACTGTGTCGGGATGACCCGGAAGGGGTACTGGTACTTCTGGAAATCCAGCAGTTTTCCAAAATCGATGAGCGCTATGGCCTGATCTTCGGAGATATTATTCTGGAGCAGTTTGCCGGTCTGCTGGCGAAGCGCTTCCAGGAGGACGGTTTAAACGGTGGTATTTATATCAGGGCTGGTGCAGACCAGATGCTGGTATGGCTGCCGGTATGTACGACCGGACCGATCGTGAGAAGTGTGCAGGGACTGGAAAAGGAGTTTGGGGCGCTTACAGATGAGAAGCATCTGTCCCTTTCCCTGAAATGTGGAATCGCAGTTACAGGCAGCAGAAATTCGCTGTCTGAGGCACTTGAACAGACGAAGACTGCTCTTACAGCTGCACGTCATGGAAAGCAGGAAATCATGTTCTATGAGGAGCTTTCAACGGTGGAAAAAGCCTGTGCGGTTGATGTGGCATTTGCGGAGGTGGCTTCTCTGGAACGTCTGAAGGAAATGACACTTTCCTCTATAGCTCTGAACCTGTTTGACAGAGATGGTGATACTTCTGTGGTTCTGGATATTCTGGCGTTGAAGCTGCAGGAGAAATACCATCTGACAGACATTGTGATCACCCATTTCAACGGGGAATATATGGTAAATAACCTGCTGTACTGCTGGAAAACCTGGGAGAAAAAGGATGGCTGGGACGGTATGGTCCACTGTTCTGAGAAGCAATACCAGCACTTTGTGGAGACACAGGAAATGCAGCAGCTTCTGACTTCCGGGGAAAGCATATGGAAAGAGCCGCTGATTCAGCCTTTTGCTTCAGGCAGAAACGATATTGTATTCCATATGACAGATAACGGACAGTATTCCGGAAGTATTGTATTCCGGGACATTGACCAGGATGTTCTGGAGAAAAAAGAAGAGTGTAAGTGTCTGGAAGAAATCAGCGCAATTATTCAAAACCGGTTGAATCTGGAGCGTCACGATCTTTCTGCCAAGGCGAAATCGGATTTCCTGGCCCGTATGTCTCATGAGATCCGTACTCCTATGAACGGTATTATAGGTATGACGGAGATTGCATTGAAAGATGGACAGACTGAGGAGCGGCGAATCGATTGTCTGAGAAAAATCGAGTACTCCTCGGAATATCTGCTTGGACTTATCAACGATATTCTGGATATGTCCAAGATTGAGAGCGGAAAGATGAGGCTGATCGAAGAAAAATGCAATCTCATGGAGATGATACAGGGACTTCGTCCTTTGCTGGAAGCGAAGCTGAACGAAAATAACATTCAGTATATAGCAGATATCCAGCTGAAAAACCATTGGTTTATGGCAGATTCCCTGCGGCTGAACCAGGTTCTGGTAAATCTTCTGGGAAATGCGCTGAAGTATTCCAGACCAGATGGACATGTGTGGCTGACCGTTCGCGAGACAGAAGAAGAGAAAGGCTTTTCCAATCTGTATTTTCAGGTCAGGGATGATGGAATTGGAATTGCACCTGAGAAACAGCAGCTTATTTTCCGGCAGTTTGAGCAGGCGGATAATTCTGAAAATGCAAGAAAACAGGGCACTGGTCTTGGTCTTGCCATCAGCAGAAGAATTGTGCGGATGATGGATTCCGATATTAAGTTGGAAAGTGAGCCTGGTAAGGGAAGCAGCTTCAGCTTTAACGTGAAGCTTCAGCCGGTAAGCGGAGAGAAGACTACGGTCACCAGCCAGCCGGAGGAGATCAGCTTCCCGGGAAAAAGAATCCTGGTGGTTGAGGATAATGAGCTGAATATGGAAATTATCTGTACGATTCTTGAAAATTACGGAATTAAAACCGAGCAGGCAGTTAACGGAAAAGAAGCTGTGCGGCGCATGGAAGAATCCGTTCCCGGATATTACGATATGATCTTTATGGATATTATGATGCCGGAAATGGACGGACTGGAAGCAACCCGGACCATCCGGAATCTGGATCGTGAGGATTGCAAAAAGATTCCGATTTACGCAATGAGCGCCAACGCTTTTGACGAGGATGTGAAACGTTCCCTGGCAAGCGGTATGAACGGACATCTTTCCAAGCCTGTGAATCTGCAGGTGCTGGAGAAAACGCTGCAGAAAGTGCTGGGATAAAAATAAATGGTTTTTTAATGCATCTTGTGCAATATATTGACAGTTTGTGATAACCCCGTCTTTTACAGACGGGGTTATGTTATATTTATGGCAATATAGAAGGGAGCGATCACAAGCATGAAATATCAGAATATCATAGATAACATGACCCTGAAGGAAAAAGCCGCATTCCTCAGCGGAAAAAGCGAGTGGCAGACAAGAGATTTCCCGCGTCTGGATATCCCGGCGATTTTCTGTTCAGACGGACCGAATGGTGTGCGTAAACAGGCAGGAGCAGGAGATCATCTGGGAATCAATCCAGCAGTACCGGCAACCTGTTTTCCTACAGCGGCAGCTATGGCAAACAGCTGGGATGAAGAGCTGGAGCAGAGGGTAGGCGTTGCCCTTGGTGAAGAATCCATGGAAGAAGACGTAAACGTTCTTCTTGGACCTGGACTGAACATTAAGAGAAATCCTCTCTGTGGACGTAACTTCGAGTATTTTTCCGAGGATCCCTATCTTTCCGGAAAAATGGCAGCTGCTTTTATCCGCGGTGTGCAGAGCACAGGAGCAGCAGCCTGTGCAAAACATTTCGCTGTAAACAGCCAGGAACTTCGCCGTATGGCAATGAATGCGGTGGTAGATGAGAGAACTCTCCGTGAAATCTACCTCACCGGTTTTGAGATTGCCATCAAAGAGGGTGGCGCGAAAACGGTTATGAGCAGCTACAACGAGGTAAACGGTGTTTACGCCAACGAAAACGAGCATCTGCTGAAAGACATTCTCCGCGATGAGTGGGGCTTCGAAGGCTCTGTTATCACTGACTGGGGCGCTTCTAACGACCATTCTCTCGGTGTAAAGAACGGTTCCACTCTGGAAATGCCGACTCCGGGACTTGATGCGGCAAGAGAGCTTCTTGCCAGCGTAGAAAGCGGCAAGATCAGTGAGAAGGACATCGACGAGCGCGTAGACGAGCTTCTTGATCTGGTACTTACTACCACCGAGAATGCAAAGCATTATAAAAAAGTGGCGGACAAGAAAGCCCTTCATGAGGAGCACCACAAGCTGGCACGTCTTGCCTGCGAGAACAGTGCAGTTCTTCTGAAAAATGAGGACGGAATCCTTCCGGTTGGAGCGAAGGTTCAGGCAGCCATAATCGGTGACTTCGCTTTTGACCCAAGATACCAGGGCGCAGGTTCCTCCATGGTAAACTCCACAAAAGTAGATTCCATCAAGGACATGCTGGAGACCAGCGGAATTTCCGTAACTGGAATCGTCCGCGGTTATCAGCGTGACGGCAAGGAAGACGAAGCTATGAAAAAAGAGGCCGTGGATCTTGCACGCCGTTCTGATGTAGTTCTGTTTTTCTTCGGACTGAACGAAAAAAGCGAGACAGAAGGTCTTGACCGTAAGCATCTCCGCATTCCCCAGAACCAGATCAACCTGATTCAGGAGCTGGCAAAAGCAAATGCAAACATGGTTGGTATCATCAGCGCAGGTTCTGTTATCGAAATGCCATGGCACCATCATTTCAAAGCCCTGCTTCATACCGCCCTCATGGGACAGGCTGGTGCAGGCGCAGTTCTTGACATCCTTTCCGGAAAGGTTAATCCATCTGGAAAGCTTGCAGAAACTTACATTAAGAAATATGAGGATACTCCTTCTTACAATTACTATCCGTCACAGGAGCGGAACTCTGAGTACAGAGAGGGAATTTACGTAGGATACCGCTACTTCGACACCGCAGGTGTGCCGGTAAACTATCCATTTGGATATGGTCTTTCCTACACTACATTTGAATATGACAATCTTCAGGTGAAGCCGGATGGGGCGACGTTTACCCTTCGCAACACCGGAAAGTATGATGGTGCAGAGATTGCCCAGCTTTATGTAGGACTTCCGGGAGCAAAAGTTTTCCGCCCGGTCAAGGAGCTGAAAGGCTTTTCCAAGGTGTTCTTAAAGGCAGGCGAGGAGAAAACCGTTACCATTAAGTTCGACGACAAGACATTCCGTTACTGGAATATGAAGACAAATAAATGGGAAGTAGAAGGCGGCGTTTACAGCATTATGATCGGTGCAAGCTGTGCGGATATCCGTTTTCAGGATTCTCTTGCCATTATCGGAACCACTGAGGTAATGCCATACTATACCAACCGCGTTTCTTCTTACGTGGAGGGAAAAATCCAGCAGGTCGGAAATGAGGAGTACGAGACGATCCTGGGACATTCCATTCCGGACGGAAGCTGGAGCGGCGAGCTTGGCATGAACGATGCCCTTTGCCAGATGTATTACGCGAAGAGCGGAATTGCCCGCTTCATCTGTAAAAAGCTGGGCGAAAAGCTGAAAAAGAGCGAGGCAGCGGGAATTCCGGATCTCAACACCTTGTTCCAGTACAACATGCCATTCCGTGCAATCGCCAAGATGACAGGCGGTATGGTTTCCATGGAAATGGTAGAGGGACTTCTAAAGGTTGTAAACGGTCATTTCAGCGGACTTGGAAAAGTAATCAGCGGATTTTTCAGAAACCAGAAGCTGAACAAGCAGTATGAGAAAGATCTGGAAGAGCAGAAATAGGAGGAGTATCATTATGGGAAAAATCAAACAGTTAATCGAAGATCACCCAAACATCTGGGAGTTTATTAAATTTAACGTATTATCCAACTGCGCAACTATTACAAACTTCATTATCATGTGGCTGTGCACCGGTTTTATTTTCAAAAGCTTTGCAAATACACCATTTAAGTTTCTGGTGTTCAATTACGCAGATAATATCGAGTCCAATCTTGGTTTATGTGGATTTTTAAGCTTTTTGGTTGCAACTGCAGCAGCTCAGACCGTAAACTTCTTTGTACAGAAGAATCTGGTTTTCAAATCCAATGCAGCGTTTGAGAAGGCTGTACCGAAATACATTGTACTTGCAGTTGTGCTGGTGCTTGTATCCGCAGCACTTCCGGCTTACAGCCAGAGCTTTTTCGTAAACATCGGTATTTCCGAAGCACTTGCACCTACACTCGCAAATGTTCTGAACATTCTGGTTCAGGTAGTTCTCAGCTACCCGACCATGAAATTCTGGATCATGCCGAACAAATAAAGATGATTGTTCTTTACCCGGATTGCCTTGCAGTCCGGGTTTTTTAATGCTAGAGCGTGTTTGAAAAAGGCTTTCTGCAAGATGTGCGTCACAATTTGTGGGAGATTTCGCTCGGATGAGGGCGCCGTAGCGGGCTACGGCAACCGAATTCGGGTGAAATCTCCCGCAAAGTGGGGCGTGCAGATTGCGGGAATGATTTTTCAAACACGCTCTAATATTAAAAGGCGGAATTTAACAATTTAAACACATTTTTCCCACAAAGAGAACACAAATTGTCTCTATACTGTGAACTATCAAATGAAGAGAACATAAAGGAGTTTCTAAAGGAGGCTTTTATCATGAAGAATAGAAATGAAGAATTAAAGAGAAAACTTAAAAAGGCAGCAAGCATTAGTCTTTGCGCAGTACTGGCAGGCGGCCTTGCAGCAGGGACATATACAGGAGTTAACTATCTGACAGGCTATGAGCAGAACGTACAGGCAGCAAGCGAAGGTAAAGTTGAGCTGCTGAAATCCGAGAAGAAATCGGATGATTCCCAGGATGACAGCAAAGATGAGAGTACAGCAAAGGGTAGCCTTGATGTATCTGATATTGTAGAAGAGGCAATGCCAAGTATCGTTTCCATTACAACCAAATCTGTAGAAGAGGTTCAGAACTACTACGGAATGTTTGGTCAGTACGGTGCTTACTCTCCTGAGCAGAGAGAAGTACAGGGAAGCGGTTCCGGTATTATCATTGGTAAGAACGATTCCGAGCTTCTGATCGCAACCAACTATCATGTAGTAGAAGGTGCGGAGACTTTATCTGTTGGCTTCTGTGACAGCACAGCATGTGAGGCTAAGGTAAAAGGTTATGACAGCGAGAGGGATCTTGCAGTTGTAGCAGTTTCCCTGGATGATATTGACAGCGATACAATGGATGCCATTACGATTGCAACTATCGGTAATTCCGATGACCTGAAGGTTGGTGCACAGGTTGTTGCAATTGGTAACGCACTTGGTTATGGTCAGTCCGTAACAACCGGTATTGTAAGCGCCAAGAACCGTCAGCTGAATTCTGATGATACAGTCGGCGATTATGACAGCGACAGCAATTCCGCTACAAACCTGATCCAGACAGATGCAGCAATCAACCCAGGCAACAGCGGTGGTGCTCTTCTGAACATGAACGGTGAGGTTGTTGGTATCAACTCTGCAAAGCTTGCTTCCACAGCGGTTGAGGGTATCGGTTATGCAATTGCAATTTCTGATGTAACAGATACGCTGGAGAGCCTGATGAATGAGGAGACCAGAGATAAAGTTGATAACCACGGTGTTCTGGGAATCACAGTTCGGAGTGTTGACAGTGCAGTAAGTGAAGCATACGGTGTTCCGGAAGGCGTTCTTGTAAGAGACGTAACAGAAGGCGGTGCAGCTGATGAGGCTGGTATTGAAGCAAAATCCATCATTACAAAATTTGCAGGCAAGGTTGTTACAACCAAGGAACAGCTGGTTGATTTCCTTTCCTACTACGAGCCTGGTGAGGATGTAGAGCTTACCATTGAGGTTCCGGATGGAAAAGGTTACAAAGAAGAGACAGTAACTGTAACTCTTGGCGAGAACACAAATACACAGAGTACGGATTCCAAGGACAACGGTGACGGTCAGGGAAGCAGCCAGGATGATAATCTTCTGGAAGACTGGGAGAATAACGAAGGCGGCTCAGGTCTCCAGTACGGCGAGGGCTGGAATTAAACACTTGGGCGAATACGCTCTAGTAAGGCATACAGATTGCCGGAATGCTTTTTAGACACGCTCTAAGGCAGGAGAACCGGGATTGATTCAGCCACGGAAATGTAAATAATAGAATGAGAGAGGTTCATCTGTAAAAAAGGTGAACCTCTTTTTTCGGGCAAAATTTCCCACAAAGCGAGGCATGCCGGTTGCGAAACAGATTTTTCAAATATACTCTGCTTTGAAATAGTTAGAAAACACATAGAAAACTGAATAATAGATTGCGTAACCTACCTTAAAAAGGTATAATTATTTTATTGTCTGCAGACTGCGGCATAATATTTTTTAGAGTTATACGAAAAAGGAAAAGAGTCAGCAAAATGAACAACGAAAGATTTCTGGTTTTCGATATAGATGATACCTTATACAGCCAGATGGAGCCGTTGCTTACAGCTTGTGAGTTCAGTCTGGGCAGGAAGCTTCCGGATCCGGAGCTGTTTTACCGGATTTTCGGGAAAAGAAGCGCTGAAATGTTTCTGTTCAGCGAGAGTGGACAGGTTTCCATTCATGAATCCCGGATTTACAGAATTGAAAATACTATGAAAGACCTTGGAATTCCCTTTACCAGAGAGCAGGCAGAGCTCTTCCAGAAGAGATATAAAGAGAATCAGTCCCATCTTCATGTTTCAGGGGTAATGACACAACTGCTGGACGAATGCGAAGCTGCCGGAGTGAAAATGGGCGTGATCACCAACGGACCTTTTTCCCATCAGGTTCAGAAGTTCCACACACTGGGACTTGATAAATGGTTTACAGAGGATCAGCTGATCGTGTCTGCAGGTGTGGGCGTGGTCAAGCCGGATGTGAAGATCTTCCGCATGGCAGAAGAAAAATGGGGAATGAAGCCGGAGAATACTTTTATGATCGGGGATTCTCTGGAGAATGACATTGCAGGTGCAAAAAATGCCGGATGGAAGACCATCTGGATGAACCATCACCGTTATACGGTTCCGGAAGGTATGGAAAAACCAGATTATATTGCATATACAGAGGAAGAGTTGAGAAAGCTTATTGTCCAAATATGCTTTACAACGAAGAAGGATGGATAAAGTATGGTATCAGATTACAAAATCACCATGGAGCAGGCAGAATACGAGATGGTCTGTTACCGTAGGGTTTTTAACTTTGTAAGGCTTCTTGACCAGGAAAAACTGGAGAAATTGAATGCAGAAGGTCTGTTGGCAGCAGAGGGCGGACAGACAAAAAAAGCAGATTTGTGCATAGGACATTTTTGCCAGGGCTGTGTGGCAATGGAAGCCTTTTTACGGAAGGCAGAGCTGTGCAAGCTGGAATTTATTGGAGATGACATTTATCAGATCATGGCTAAATATCTGGAAATTGACGGTAATCCTTATGTAATGGAGCTTTTGAAGAAAATGGACAAAAGCAGCCTGATCGACCGGAAAGATCATGAGCGCCTGATCAGCAGCCTTACTGGATATAACGAGAGACTGTACCAGGATGTTCTTACGAAGGCATACAACAGACGTTATTATGAAGAAGAATTGAAGTCCCAGATGGGACCGGCTGGAATTGCCATGATCGATCTGGACGATTTTAAGCTTTATAACGACACATATGGACATAATGCCGGGGATATGGCACTGACTGTTGTTGCAGAAACCATATGCAAGCATATCCGTAAGGATGATATTCTGATCCGCTATGGCGGGGATGAGTTTCTTCTGGTGCTTCCCGGAGTAACAGAAGTGAAATTTGCCGGAAGACTGCAGGAAATCCATGATAAGATCCACCTGGCTGCTGTGCCGGGATATGCCGGGCTTCAGCTTTCTGTGAGTATTGGAGGAACAATTGCCGGGGCAGATGAAACCATCGGAAGTGTGGTAGGAAGAGCTGACCGCTTTATGTACCAGGCGAAAACCCGTAAGAATCTGGTGGTAACCGAGTCTAATGAGATAAAAGATGGAAATGCAGACGGCGCAGAGGTTAATCGTGATGAGCTGAAACAGCAGATTCTGATCGTGGATGATGCTGAGCTGAACCGTGATATTCTTGCGGAGATTCTGCACCATGATTTTAAGACTATGGAAGTAAGCAGTGGGGAGGAATGTCTCTCCGTGCTTCGGGAGTATGGTGCAGGAATCTCACTGGTGTTGCTTGATATTGTAATGCCTGGCATGGACGGCTTTGCAGTTCTTGAGGCGATGAACCGGAACCATTGGATCGAGGACATTCCGGTCATCATGATCTCCAGTGAGGAGACAGAATCATATATACGCCGGGCGTATGAAATGGGAGTTTCAGACTATATCAGCCGCCCGTTTGATGCCAAGGTTGTTTACCGGCGTGTATATAATACTATTAAATTATACGCAAAACAGAGGCGCCTAATCACACTTGTAACGGATCAAATTCGAGAAAAAGAAAAAAATAGTCAAATTTTGATAGATATTCTCAGCCATATCGTAGAATTTCGTAATGGAGAGAGCGGTCAGCACGTTCAGCACATAAAGATGTTGACCGGATTTCTGCTGGACAGACTGATGCAGAAAACAGACAAATATGATCTGAAATGGTCTGACCAGTACATGATCACAATAGCATCTGCCCTTCACGATATTGGTAAAGTGGGAATCGATGAGAAGATTTTGAATAAACCAGGCAGACTGACAAATGAAGAGTTTGAGGAAATGAAGAAGCATACCCTGATCGGTGCTTCCATGCTGAAGAGTCTTGGGGTATATCAGGATGAGGAGCTTGTGAAGGTGGCTTACCAGATCTGCAGATGGCACCACGAGCGCTATGACGGCAAGGGCTATCCGGATGGTCTGAAGGGGGAAGAAATTCCGATTGCAGCCCAGGTGGTTTCTGTTGCGGATGTATATGATGCACTGACAAGTGAGCGCGTATATAAGAAAGCATTTTCCCATGAGAAGGCTATGGAGATGATCCTGGCTGGTGAGTGTGGAACCTTCAATCCGCTGCTTCTGGAGTGTTTGCAGGATATTCAGGGCAATATACAGGGGGAAATGAAGAGAGCAGCAGAGCAGCCTATGCTTGTGCAGAATTCTTATGTGGGGAAGATGATTGAGACGGTGCAGTAGGCATGGATTATTATAATGTAATATATTGCGGTATTGTTCGGCGAAGTGTTTTTGGTAGAAATCGTGAACAGCAGCATTTGCAGGTCGGGGGACCTGCGGGAGTGGGGGTAAGTTTTACTTTATGAAAAAGAAAATTCTTACACTGGCGGCAGTGGTAACACTGCCGTTTATTCTTCTTGTGATGTATCTTCTTGCCTCGATGGCAAGCTACAGCAATACCTACGATGAGATCGTAAGCAATATGACTGTGGCGAACAATTACAATCTGAATTTCAAAGAAGAGATGGATGAGAGCCTGTATAAGCTGGTTGTTGGCTACGTCACTCTGGACACCATCGAAACAGACAAAAGTCTTAAGAATCCATATACTTTAATAGATGAATTACGCAGCGAGTTTACCAGACTGACAGCCATTACCACAGAATCTGAGAGCAAGCTGTGGCTGGAGAGCCTTCTTCGCAATATCGATACCCTGAAAAAAAGGGTGGACGATATTGTGGACAGCATTTCTGCCGGTGGCAGATATAATGAAAATATTGAGAAGCTGGACAACAATATTTACATTCTGACGGAATTGATCCAGGATGATATTCAGTATTATATTTATTATCAGACACGTTATATGGACAAGGTTACGGATACCCTGCAGGATCAGATCGGGCGGTTTATGGTGGTGTGCAGTGTGCTGATCGGCGTGCTGATCATTGTGGTTGCAGTCAGTGCGGTGATGATCGTTTCCGGTATTATACAGCCCATCAGTCAGCTGAACCAGGCTACGGAGAAGATTGCCCAGGGTGATTTCAATGCCAGAGCCCAGGCGGATTCCGATGATGAGGTGGCTGAGCTTGCAGTGAGCTTTAACAAAATGGCAGGAAGCATGCAGTCTCTGATCGATAAGGTGAAGGAAGACGAGCGGAAAATGCGAAAAGCAGATCTGCGCCTTCTTCAGGAGCAGATTCAGCCTCATTTTCTTTATAATACGCTGGACACCATTGTGTGGCTGATCGAGTCCAATGAGCCGGACGAAGCGGTGACCATGGTTGTTACACTGTCGGACTTTTTCCGTGAAATCCTCAGCAAAGGGAAGGAATTTATTTCCATTAAGGAAGAAGAAAAACACATCAGCAGTTACCTCCAGATTCAGGAGATGCGTTATCGGGATATTCTGGAATATGACATTCAGCTGGATCAGGTGATTTATAAATATCAGATTCTGAAACTGACCCTTCAGCCAGTGGTGGAGAATGCACTTTACCATGGAATCAAATATAAACGTGCCAAAGGCTGTATTCACATTCACGGGGAAAAAGAGGGCGATATTATCCGTCTGACTGTCCGGGATGATGGTGTGGGCATGGATGAGGAAGAGCTTGAACAGCTTCGCCAGCAGATCGAGAAGCCCTGCCAGGAGACGGAGAAGGGCTTTGGTCTGGCAAATGTAAATGAGCGTATCCACATGTATTTCGGACCGGAGTATGGAATGAAGATCCAGTCACAGAAGGGCAAGGGAACTACAGTGGAGATTGTGATCCCGGCTATTCTGGAAGCTCCGGTGGAGAAAACAGGGAATGATACAGCAAAAGCGGTTGATGTCAGCAACAGCGTGAATTCTGACGCAAATAAAAAAATAGAAAATAATCCGAAACAGCAGAATGACAATAAGATAATTGAGGGTGGACAGCCACAGCAGGAGGAGACAGGCGTATGAGACAGTTTATAAGAAAAAATATCTGGGCTGTGGCGCCGGTTGTACTTGTGCTTGTGGCACTGGCTCTTCTGGGAAGCCCTTTGAGCAGTAAAGTGCAGGAAACTCCTGCGGAGGACGATAATCTGATCGTAGTAGGTGTTGCCCAGGTGGGAAGCGAATCTGTATGGCGAAGTGCCCACACTCAGTCCATTCAGGACGCTTTCACCAGGGCAAACGGCTACATGCTGATTTTTGACAATGCCAGACAGAAGCAGGCCAATCAGATCAAGGCCATCCGAAGCTTTATTTCCCAGCAGGTGGATTATATCGTACTTTCTCCTATTGAGGAATCTGGATGGGACACTGTGCTTCAAGAGGCGAAGGATGCCGGGATTCCGGTAATTCTCATAGACCGTAAGGTTTCTGTGGATGATGACTCCCTCTATGCTTCCTGGGTTGGTTCCGATTTTGTCCGCGAAGGACAGGATGCTGGTTACTGGCTTGAGGATTACATGAAAAAGCAGGGCAGGGAAGATGACGAAGTTAACATTGTAGTGCTGAAAGGAACCAAAGGCGCCTCCGCCACCATCGGCAGAACCCGTGGGTTCAATGAAGTGGCAAAGGTGCAGCGCAATTGGAATATTTTGCAACAGGTAGACGGAGAATTTACCACAGCAAAAGGAAAAGAAGAGATGGCAAGGCTTCTGGATCAGTATGAGGACATAGATGTGGTGGTTTCACAGAACGATGACATGACTTTTGGTGCTCTTGAAGCCATCAGAGAAGCAGGAAAAACTGCAGGAGTGAACGGCGATATTACGGTAATTTCCTTTGATGCGGTGGATGCCGGCGTGGAGCTGGTGAGAAACGGGGAGATCAACATTGATGTCCAGTGTAATCCTGACCAGGGAAAATACGTGGAGCAGATCATTCAGGATATGGAAGCTGGCAAAGAAATAGAGAAAGCATATTATGTTCCGGAGCGGGTGTATACCCAGGAGAACGTTGGGGAGGAAGAAAATGTTACGGAAGGTATTTCTGGTTGAAGATGAGACGGTGATCCGCGAAGGGCTCAGGGACAGGATTCCCTGGGATCAGTTCGGATACCGTTTTGTAGGAGAAGCAGCAGACGGGGAAATGGCTTTGCCCCTGATCCGTAAGACGAAGCCGGATGTATTGATCACGGATATTAAAATGCCTTTTATGGATGGGCTTTCCCTAAGTAAAATTGTGAGCAAAGAATTTCCGCGGATGAAGATTATTATTATCAGTGGTTATGATGATTTTGAATATGCAAGGCAGGCAATTGAAGTTGGCGTTGATCAGTATCTTCTGAAGCCGGTTACCAGAATGAAGCTGAAAAATGTACTTCTTGAACTGAAAGATAAGATCGAGCAGGATCAGGAGCAGGAGGACTACCGCACCCAGTTCCAGAATGAGATCCAGGAGTATGAGCAGTTTTCCAGACGGCGTTTTATGGAGAAAATTCTGGAGGGTGAGCTGTCGGTTAAGGAGATTTATGATGAGGCAGAGCGTCAGTCCATAGAAATTACGGCAGCAGGATATAATCTGCTTTTCCTGTATTTACAGGAGAAAAATAAGGACAAGATGGCAGGTTTTCTTCGGAAACAGGATGAAGTGCTTCATTATTTTCTCCGATATCCCCAGTATCTGCTTTTCCGCTGGAATGTAAACAGCTACGGAGTTCTGGTAAAGGGGGAATTGTCCCGGCTTCCGGAGCTGACAGATAATTGCGTGGAGTATGTGAAACGGACCTGCGAAGGGGAAGAGCAGATGGACTGGTATGTGGCGGTAGGAAAACCTGTGGAGAGATTGAGCCTGCTTTCCCAGTGTTATCAGAGCGTGAATCATTATTTTGCATATCGTTTTATGGTGCCGGGGCTTCATGTGCTTACAGAAGAAACTTTGGAAAGTTATGTAAACTCGCAGGGGGAGAACCGGCTGGCAGCAGTGGATTCTTCACAGCTGAATCCTGAGATCATCAAGGATTTTCTCACAAAAGGAAGCAGCAGTGAGATCCAGGAGTTCGTTCAGGGATATCTGGGTGGAATGAGTAAGGCACTGGAGTCCAGAATGTTCCGGGATTATGTGGTGCTTCATATTCGGTTTACAACTATTATGTATCTGGAATCCATTGGTGTGGAAAAAGAGGGTTATACAGAACGGATCGAGGGAAAATATCAGGATACCAGTATCAAGGCATCGCAGGTGGCAGGGTATTGTGTGGACATTCTTCAGAGTGCCATTGATATCAGGGATGAGAAGAATGAGTCTCAGGGCAACAGCGCCATGAGGAAAGTGCTGGATTATATTGATGAGAATTACTATAAAGAGACCATTTCCCTGAATGAAGTAGCGGATGCGGTGAATATGAGTGCCAACTATTTAAGCGCAATTTTCAGCCAGAATATGCAGAAGACGTTTGTAGAGTATATTACCTGCAAACGTGTTGACAGAGCGAAAAAACTCCTGCGCGAGACGGACAAGTCGTCCGGAGAGATCGCACAGGAGGTGGGATATAAGGATCCCCATTATTTCAGTTATGTGTTTAAGAAAAAATCCGGGTGCAGCCCAAGGGAATATCGGAGTAAGGGGACTGCATGATATTCAAAATTAATTATGCGATTTCGGCAGTGATAACTGCCATGGGACTTCCTGCGAAGAGACAGGGAGTCCTTTTAATTTGTTTATGCTCATTTGGGCGGCCAGAGTACCAGGCTGGTGTGTCTGGTGTGTCAGTGTTGTGGCGCGGAGCAGACCAGATGTGGTAAGGTAGCTGGTATTGAAGGCGGCTAGTGTTATTGTGGTTTCGAAACTATGGTCGGCGGAAGTAGTCTTGAATCCAGTGCTTTGAAGAGAGGATGAAAGGGAAGCATGAGTTGCTATCTTTTTCTCCTGTCCAAGCGACAGCTCTTCCCATAACAGCCATGCAATAAAGTCATCCTCACAAATAAACGCAGTGCAGTCGGGGGTGATCCGTTCTAGAAATTTTTTCAGGAAGCTGATATCCTGGCTCTGACGGAAATCATCCAGTTCCTGTGTGGTGTACCAGCAGATGTTGCGGTCTGGTACAGTCAGCCCCTGATTTTGCATAGCATCCAGAAATCCCTGGTAGCGTTCAAGTCCCCGCTGATCGTCCATCTGGAAAATACCGGCGATAGAAGAGTGGCCTTTTTCCACAAGACTTTGCACCAGAAGACCAGCCCCATATAGATTATCTTCATAGATTACTGGAATCTGAGACAACTGGGGATAAGCACATCCCAGGAACAAAATGGAAGTTCCCCTTTGTATCAGCCTTTGATAAAGCTCTGTATTAGGTGATGGTAAGGCGCTTTTTACAGGCTCCACAATAAGTGCCCGCAGCGGACTTTTCAAAAGAAACTGAAGGATTTGCCGTTCCTGGTCCACATGATTGTGAGTGGGGTAAACCTTGCAGGAAAATCCCTCCGCAGCCAGCGCCACACGAATATCATTTATCAGTGCAGGATATTCATATTGCTGTTCATCGGGAATCAGAATTCCAACTATATTCCGGTCTTCCAGGCTGGAAAGTCCGGTAATGTAAGCTCCGCTCCCTTTAATGCGGCGGATTTCCCGCTCATCTTCAAGAACCGCCAGCGCAGCCCGGACCGTTTGTCGGCTGACACGGTATCTGACAGCCAGCTCCTGTTCGGTGGGAAGCTTGTTGATTCCCTTTTGAATAGAATCTGAAATGATTTCTCTTAGCTGTTCAACCAGCCATTTATATTTGATAGCCATATATTTTAGTTCCTCTTTCTTAGGTTAGAGCGTGTTTGAAAAAGCATTCCTGCAATCTGTACGCCCCACTTTGCGGTATATTTTGCCCGAATTCGGTTGTCGTAGCCCGCTACGACGCCCTCCTCCGGACAAAATCTCCCACAAATTGTGACGCACATCTTGCAGAAAGCCTTTTCCAAACACGCTCTAGAGCGTGTCTGAAAAAGTATTCCCGCAATCTGTCGCGCCACTCTGGTTTTTTTATTTTGCTGGGATAGTTATTTCATAAAATTTTCACATGAATTATTTATGATTTCCCAATAAATCTTCTGCTTTTTCACTTCTAAAACCCAAAATATTATACCTTTTTTCAAATGATCAAACCTTTTTTTTCCAGCTTAGACAGTTTGCCAAATCGAAAAACATAGAAAAAGGTGTAATATTTTTCACAAAATCATAAGAAAACAAACTTTCTAAATGAGAAATCATAAAATATCACCCCTTTTCCTGCCTGAAATTCATTATAATATAAATTTGTCTGTATTTCACTATGAAAACCAACAAATTTGTATTGTTTGAACTGACGAAACAACCAAAAGACGGGAAAACAATATTGAAATTTATGTTGATTTTCGCTAAATTATAGACATCAAGAAGAACACGGATTCAAAGAACGGACGGAAAGCTAAGACAGCAAACGGATCAGTGTTGAACGAGAAACCAATGGCAGGCGCGACCTGCAAAAGTATTTTTCTAAAAGAAAGAGAGGAACAATCACATGAAAAAGAAATTAGCAGTTATGGCACTCGCAGCAGCAACACTCAGCATGATGGCTATGCCGGTTTACGCTGACGATCTGGTAACAGTTGGATACGCACAGGTTGGACATGAATCAGACTGGCGTACAGCAAACACCCAGAACTATCAGGACGTTTTCTCAGAAGAGAACGGATACAGCCTTGATCTTGTAGACTGCGACAATGACAATGCTGCACAGCTTGAAGCAGTTCGTACATTCATTAGTAAAGATATGGATTACATCGTAATCGCTCCGATCCAGTCCGCTGGCTGGGACACCGTTCTTCAGGAAGCACAGGATGCAGGAATCCCTGTAATCATCGCAGACCGTGAGATCGAAGCAAGCGACGACTTATATGATGCATGGGTTGGAACAAACACAACAAACGAAGGTATCACAGCTGGTAACTGGTTAGCTGAGTATCTTGGCGATAAAGATGCTAACATTCTTGTAATCGAAGGTTCCGTAGGAGCTTCCGCAGCACTTGGACGTACAGAAGGATTCAATCAGGTAGCTGGCGAGCATGACAACTGGAAGATCCTTGATTCTCAGTCCGGTGACTTTACACAGGCTGGTGGCCAGGAAGTTATGGAGTCCTTCATCAAATCCTACGAGGGACAGTTCAATGTAGTTGTCTGCCAGAACGATAACGAAGCATACGGCGCAATGGATGCAATGGATGCAGCAGGTATCACCTACGGTGTTGACGGCGATGTAACTCTTATTTCCTTCGATGCAACACACGATGGACTTCAGTACACATTAGACGGAAAGATCAACTGCAACGTTGAGTGTAACCCGATCCAGGCTGAGGTTGTTAAGGGCGTAATCGAAAAAATGCAGGCAGGCGAAGAATTTGAGAAGACAACACTTGTTGAGGATCAGGCATTCGTAGCACCTGGAATCGAGAGCGAATATGCAACAACTATGACTGATGAAGTTCTGGCTGGACGTGCTTACTAATCAGAAAAATCAATCGGAGAGTGTGAAAACAGCAGAGCTGTGAAACAATCCGTAAACATCGAAATTGGTGATCAGCAAGCAGCTGAAAATCGATAAAGATGAACGAATAGGGGAGGAAAGTCCCAATGCGGATTTTCTTCCCCTTAATTTTCGCGAGCAACGAGGAGAATGAAAAATGAAGTTGATAACGGGAAGGGAGGAATCGCGTTGGAAGCAGGAGTAGTATTGAAAATGCAGGGAATCTGCATGACATTCCCAGGTGTAAAAGCACTGGAAGGCGTGGATCTGACATTGAAAAAAGGTGAAATCCGCGCGCTGATGGGAGAGAATGGCGCGGGTAAATCCACATTGATCAAGTGCCTGACCGGCGTAAATAAATTTGAGGCTGGAGAGATTTATCTGGAAGGATTTGATCATCCCATCGTAAATAAAGATACCATGGACGCCCAGAAGAAGGGCATTTCTACTGTATATCAGGAAGTAAACCTCTGTCCAAACCTTTCGGTGGCAGAGAATCTTTACATAGGCCGCGAGCCGCTGACAAAGCTTGGAACGGTCAACCGAAAGGCAATGAACCGTCAGGCAGCTGCCCTTATGAAACAGCTGGAGCTTGACGTTGATGTAACACGTAATCTTGAAGAATATTCACTGGCATTGCAGCAGATGATCGCAATTGCCCGTGCTGTAGATATGGACTGTAAGGTGCTCATTCTGGATGAGCCCACATCTTCACTGGATGATCGTGAAGTAGAAAAGCTTTTTACCATGATGCGCAGACTGAAGGAGAAAGGTGTAGGAATCATATTTGTTACCCATTTCCTGGAACAGGTTTATGCAGTATGTGACGGAATTACCGTTCTTCGAAATGGTCAGCTGGTTGGCGAGTATGAGATCGCAGATCTTCCGAGAGTGAAGCTGGTAGCAGCTATGATGGGAAAAGATTTCGACGATCTTGCTTCCATTAAACCGGAGAGCACAGGAGATAAGAGAAAAGAGCCGATGGTAATCGAAGCCCGTGGCTTAAGCCACGCAGGAACCATCAAACCATTTGACCTTGATATCCACAAAGGAGAGGTTATCGGTCTTACCGGACTTCTTGGAAGCGGACGAAGCGAACTGGCACGTGCTATTTACGGTGCTGACCGCGCCCAGACTGGTACTTTGAAAGTAAAAGGCAAGGAAGTTAAGGTGAAAAATCCTATTGATGCCATGCATCTTGGAATGGGACTTCTTCCTGATGACCGTAAAGCGGAGGGAATTGTTGCAGATTTGTCCGTAAGAGAAAATATCATCCTTGCAATTCAGGCAAAACAGGGAATTCTGAAAAAGATCCCTATGGCAAAACAGTGTGAGATTGCAGACAAGTATATTGATCTTCTCCAGATCAAATGTGCAAGCCGTGAGACCTTGATCAAACAGCTTTCCGGTGGAAACCAGCAGAAGGTTATCCTTGCAAGATGGCTTGCAACAAACCCGGATTTCCTGATTCTGGACGAGCCTACTCGAGGCATCGATATCGGTACCAAGACAGAGATCCAGAAGCTGGTTCTGAAGCTTGCGGATGAAGGAAAGAGTCTGATCTTCATTTCCTCTGAGATTGAGGAAATGCTCCGTACCTGCAACCGTATGGCAGTTCTCCGTGACGGTCAGAAGGTTGGAGAGATTGATGAGGCAGATATGAATCAGATGAACGTAATGAAAGCAATCGCAGGAGGTGAGCAGTAATGGGTAATTTCAAAAAACTGGCGCAGAAACGTCTGTTCCTTCCGGTTTTCAGTATGATCCTGGTCATGCTGATCAACGTAGTATATGATATTGCAACAGGAAGTGCACCGCTTTCCTTCTTTATGATTTCCATTAAGAATGGTGTACTTTACGGACGTCTGATCGACATCCTGAACCGTGGAAGTGAAATCGCCATACTGGCAATCGGTATGACACTTGTTGTATCTGCTTCCGGTGGTACTGATATTTCCGTTGGTTCCGTAATGAGTCTTTACGCAGGTGTCTGCTGTATGATCCTTGCAGGATACGGAAATGTAAATGTGCAGGAATATGCGCATCCGCTGCTGGTTGGCATTGGAGCCGGACTTCTTGTCACTTTGATCTGTGGCGTTTTTAATGGATTTCTGGTTGCCTATATGAATATTCAGCCTATGGTCGCCACCCTGATCCTATGGTCGGCAGGCCGAGCAGTAGGACTTCTTCTTTGCA
Source organism: Ruminococcus sp. RTP21358st1_G6_RTP21358_211008 (assembly GCF_040908885.1). NCBI lineage: Bacteria > Bacillati > Bacillota > Clostridia > Eubacteriales > Oscillospiraceae > Ruminococcus > Ruminococcus sp. RTP21358st1_G6_RTP21358_211008. Next base: position 115,373 of record NZ_JBDGDM010000001.1, on the reverse strand, counting down.
ACAGCCAGATCGTTTATGTTCGAGTTCCTTCTTTCCAGAAGCTTGGCGCTTACTGCGGAATCATTCCTACACCGATCATTGTGGCTGCTGTGTGTGTAGCAATTGCTTCTATTGTACTTCGCTACACAGCACTTGGAACTTACATCCAGAGTGTTGGTATTAACAAAAAAGCTTCCCGTATCGCAGGCTTTAATTCCGCAAAAATCATCCTTATGTGCTATGCAATCTGCGGTCTTTGTGCAGGTCTTGCAGGTATGGTTGCAACCTCCAGAATCTATTCAGCAGATACCAATAACATCGGTCTGAACATGGAGCTGGATGCAATTCTTTCTGTAGCACTTGGCGGCAACAGCCTTGGCGGCGGTAAGTTTTCCCTGGCAGGTTCCATCATTGGAGCGTACACCATCCAGGCGATTACCACAACTCTGTATGCACTTGGTGTTTCTTCTGCACAGGCACCGGTATTTAAGGCAATCGTAGTTATTATCATCGTAGTAATTCAGGCTGAGCCAGCCAAAGCCTTCTTTAAGAAGCTGACAAAGAAATCCGGAAAGGAGGCAGCTCGGGCATGAAAAAGAAAAAAATAAACAGCAATAACCTGTTGCTGCTGATCACCATTGTATTATTCTTTGTAATGTATGCTGCAGGATGTATCGTATATGCGGACAAAGGCTTTACCCGTTTCCAGACATTTCTGAACATCCTGATCAACAATGCAGGTCTGATCTGCATCACAGCTGGTATGACATGCGTTATGCTTACTGGCGGTATTGATATTTCCGTAGGTTCCCTGGTTGCTATGGACTGTATGATCCTGGCAGTGGGAATTGAGCAGTGGGGATGGTCCAGCCCGGTACTTATGCTTCTGATCCTTGCAATTGGCATTATATTTGGTATTGTTCAGGGCTTCTGTATTTCCTACCTGGAAATCCAGCCTTTCATCGTTACTATGGCAGGAATGTTCTTTGCCAGAGGTATGACAGCTGTGATCTGTAAAGAGCAGGTAAGTATTGTTTCTGACAAGATTTTTACCACTCTTTCCAGCTTTAAGATTTCCCTTCCCTTTGGAGGGTATCTGAACAAAAAGGGAATCATGCAGTTTCCATACCTTCGTGTAACTGTTGTAGTTGCATTGATCGTAGTTCTTGCTATTTATCTGATGCTGAAATACACACGCTTCGGCCGCAGTATTTACGCAGTAGGTGGCAATCAGCAGTCTGCAACCCTGATGGGACTTGATGTTAAGAAAACACAGATGAAGGCATATATTCTTTCCAGTTTCCTTACTTCCATCGGCGGAATCTGCTACTGCCTGAATACCATGGCAGGTACCACCACCCAGGCAACCGGCCTTGAAATGGACGCTATTTCCTCCGCAGTCATCGGTGGTACACTTCTTACCGGTGGCGTAGGAAATGTACTTGGTTCCTTGTTTGGTGTATTGATCAATGGTACGATTTCTACTTTGGTTAAAACCAATGGAAAACTGATCAGCTCCTGGTCCAACATTGTAACAGCAATCCTGCTGTGCTTCTTCATTGTACTTCAGAGTGTATTTGCACTGGTAAAGGAGCGGAAGAGCAAATAAAAATTGAATAAAGACTGAAATGAGACAGGCGGGTACATGATTGAAATGTGTATCTGTCTGTTTTATTTTGGGCATAATGGAAGAAAGGGTAACATACAAATTAGTTAATTGCAATTTTATTCTTCCTGTCCCAATTTCACAAAAATCGGTTCATGTTTCATAGCCGGAATAATTTTTTCCATCATATCTTTCATATTAATTTTCAGGCTGGATGTGTTAATACAAGGGTGACAGCCGATGTAAGGTTCCTTCAGGAGGTCTTCATCAATAAGCAGCTGCACATGATTTTCCTTATCGTTCATAAGCCCAAGTATACTGACAGAACCAGGTGTAATATCAAGGAATTTCTCCATATAAGTTTCATTGCCGAAGGAAAGTCTGGCAACGCCAAGCTGGGAAGATACTTCCTTTGTCTTAAACTTCTTGTCGCCTGGCAGGAGCAGCAGATAGAAGTTCGTTTCCTGGCGGTTGCAGAGAAACAGGTTTTTGCAGATTACTGCATCAAGCACTTTATCCACATCTTTACAAGCTTCAATGGTCATCAGAGTTTCATGGTCAATCCTCTGATAAGGCACCTGAAGTGCATCAAGAAAATCATAAGTACGTATCTCTTTTTCAAGTCTGCCCGTGGTATCTGCGGGACGTCCGTTTTCAAGCTTTAATTCCATGGTGTTCTCCTTATGTATTCCCCCACAGGGTCTTTTTTGTCAAATATCTGGGAAATATTGTAGCATTGAGCGTTTTTTTTGTAAAGTGGAGGATGTTCTCCCACAAATTGTGATGCCTGGAAAAGCACTTGATGTGCCCTCCGCGAAAGGGGGCTTTTTCCATGCATTTTTGCGAAAATGGTGTGAAAGATGCTTTTTTTCATAGTGCTCCTGTTGACAAAAATCCAAAAAGGCTTTATAAAATCCTTAGAGTCTGCAGATTGTGACGCACATCTTGCAGAAAGCCTTTTTCAAACACGCTCTAGAAATTGTACAGGCCTCATGTATTGCCTGATGCCATACTGCAAAATAAATATTATCAGGAGGAGCACATCTGAATGAACAATATCACAAAAAATGCACTGGAAGAATCTCTGAAGAAATTTCTCCTTCAGAAGCCTCTGGACAAGATTACTATCAGCGATCTGACCGCAGACTGCGGAATCAGCCGAATGGCTTTTTACTATCATTTTAAAGATATTTATGACCTGGTAGAATGGTCCTGTATTGAGGACGCTTCCCGGGCTTTGCAGGGAAAAAAGACTTACGACACCTGGCAGGAAGGGCTTCAGCAGATTTTTGAGGCTGTTTTGGAAAATAAACCATTTATCTTGAACGTGTATCGCTCTGTGAAACGAGAGCAGGTGGAAAATTATCTGTACAGCCTGACCTATCAGCTGATCGAAGGAGTGGTGGAAGAGCAGAGCGAGAATCTGAGGGTTACAGAGGAACAGAAGAAATTTATTGCGGATTTTTACAAATACAGTTTCGTAGGTGTCATGCTTGACTGGATTAAGAGAGGAATGAAGGAAGCCCCAGAAGAAATCGCGAATATGGTCTGCGTGACCATGCATGGAAATATTGGGAATTCTCTGCGGAATATGGAGAAGGAAGGGCAATAAAGATTAAGTTTATCCGGAAAATAAGGGATAACTATGGCATAGCAGCTTTAATCCTGAAAGGGCGGGACATAAAGTTTTCGAAATCAACTTTACAAAGTAAGGCGGATGATAAGTTTTTTGTCATCCGTCTTGTTTTGTAAATTGAGGAAAATTATTTTTTGACGTAGAATACACTCAGAAACAGGAAATACTAAATAAAAGGCAGCAGAATTTCGAATTAGTCAAATAAAAGCTTTTTATCTGAAGGTTAGGAAACAAAACTGAGAAAGCTTAGAAGCTGATTCGAAAAGTTAAAACAAGAATAAACACAGATAGCCGGAAATAATGTAACGGCAAATTTCAGAAAGGTGGTAATTTTTATGTCAAAGAAAAAACATTCCGTATTAGGTATGGCAGCACTTGCTGCAGCAGGTGCAGGAGCAGCAGTTCTGGCAAACAAGAGCCGCGAAGAGAAACAGATCATAGAAGCACACGTAGACCCGAATTACCGCAATACAGAGCGCGGCAAAAATGAGAAAAACAGCAAGGGCATTTATTATACAAACGGTAACTACGAAGCATTTGCCCGCCCAGAGAAACCGGAAGGCGTAGATGACAAGCATGCATATCTGGTAGGAAGCGGACTTGCTTCTCTGGCAGCAGCTTGCTTCCTTGTAAGAGACGCACAGATGCCTGGCGACCACATTCACATCCTGGAAGCGATGGACATTGCAGGCGGTGCATGCGACGGTATTTTTGATCCGATGCGAGGATACGTCATGCGAGGCGGCCGTGAGATGGAGAATCACTTCGAATGTCTCTGGGATCTTTTCCACAGCATTCCTTCCCTGGAAAAACCAGGCGCCTCTGTACTGGATGAGTACTACTGGCTGAACAAACATGATCCGAACTATTCTCTTTGCCGTGCTACTGTAAATCAGGGCCAAGACGCTCACACAGATGGCAAATTTAACCTGAGCCAGAAGGGCTGCATGGAAATCATGAAGCTGTTCTTTACAAAGGACGAGGATCTTTATGACAAGACCATTGAGGATGTATTCGATGACGAGGTTCTGAATTCCACATTCTGGTTATACTGGAGAACCATGTTTGCATTCGAAAACTGGCACAGCGCACTGGAGATGAAGCTTTATATCCAGCGTTTCATCCATCATATCGGCGGACTTCCGGATTTCAGTGCTCTGAAATTCACCAAATACAATCAGTATGAGTCCCTGATCCTTCCAATGAAGAAATATCTGGAGGATGCAGGTGTTGACTTCCAGTTCAACACAGAGGTTACCAATGTAATCTTCGATATTCACGATGGTAAAAAAGTGGCAACTGCTATTGAGTGCAAGGTAAAGGGTGTTGAGAAGGGAATCCTTCTTACTGAGAATGACTATGTATTTGTTACCAACGGAAGCTGTACAGAGGGAACCATCTACGGTGACCAGAACCACGCTCCAAACGGAGATGCTGAGGTTCGTACAAGCGGTTGCTGGAGCCTTTGGAAAAATATTGCAAAACAGGATCCGTCCTTCGGACATCCGGAGAAATTCTGTTCTGATATCGCGAAGACTAACTGGGAATCTGCAACTGTTACCACACTGGATGACAAGATCATTCCTTATATTACCGACATCTGCAAGCGAGATCCGAAGAGCGGAAAGGTTGTTACCGGCGGTATTGTAAGCTGTCAGGATTCCAGCTGGCTGTTAAGCTGGACCATCAACCGTCAGGGTCAGTTCAAGGATCAGGACAAAGATAAGGTTTGCGTCTGGGTATACGGTCTCTTCACAGATGTACCTGGCGATTATGTAAAGAAACCGATGAAAGAGTGTACCGGTAAAGAAATCACGGAAGAGTGGCTGTACCATATGGGTGTACCGACTGATCAGATCGAGGATCTGGCTGAAAACAGCGCAGTCTGCGTACCGACCATGATGCCTTACATCACTGCATTCTTTATGCCAAGAGCCAAAGGCGACAGACCGGACGTAATCCCGGATGGCTGTGTGAACTTCGCATTCCTTGGCCAGTTCGCTGAGACTCCAAGAGACACTATATTCACTACAGAATATTCTGTTCGTACCGCAATGGAAGCTGTATACGGACTTATGGGCGTAGACCGTGGCGTTCCGGAAGTATGGGGCAGCGTATACGACGTGCGAGAACTCCTTGACGCCAGCGTAAAACTCATGGATGGCAGATCACCACTTGAAATTGAGCTTCCTGGACCGCTGAATCTGGTGAAAAAACCTTTACTGAAAGCAATCAAGGGAACCTTGGTGGAGAAGGTGCTGAGAGACCATGATGTGATTAAGGATTATATGCTGGAGAAATAAGCGGTTGTAAAAATTTTATATGCTGAAACGAGCGAAGAGTCGGAGTGATCCGGCTCTTTGTTTAATAGTAATGAATGAAAGATAGAAGACTGAAAAATGTTGGAATATTGGAGAGTGAAAAAATCAAAGTAGGCATAACCGTTATTTATGTTTTGAGCAGACATAGGTAACGGTTTTTTGTGTCATGTTTTTGCAAGATAATAGATTAGACACTTTAAATAATATAAAAATATACAAAAAATGCAAAAAAACAATGATTTTATAGTGCGTTTGTATTATAATATTTGCATACTTGACCAAAATGATAATTATTTTAACGGAGAATGAAACATGTATGTAGAATTATGCATGGAGTTTGGAAAAACAGAAATAAATTTTCAGCAATCTTCAAATTTACAAGGTGTCATTATGGAGAATATAAGCACGGAGTATGCGGGAATTCTTCATGGAAATCAGCTTAATCCGTATAGTCAATATGTGTCAAAAGAAGAGAACGGTGTAGTTTGGCATATAAAGACTATTACAGATGAAGCATATAAGAATATTATACTTCCAATGTCCGAGCTGAAAGAGATTACACTAAGAAAACGAGGAATTACAATTGTTCCTGAGAAAAAAACAATACAAATGATGGAAGCGAAAACTCTATTGGATGAGTTTTATGACAAGAAATGCTCTAGGTATTTTGAGGTATATTTTTTAACACCTACAGCATTTAAGCATGATGGAAATTATATTTTTTATCCGGATTTAAGTCTGATATATGGAAGCTTAATGCGTAAATATAGTGCATTTTCACAGCAGATGACAATGGAAGATAAAGACACTTTAGAGGAACTGTGCAGGAGCAGTGAAGTCGTAAATTATCGTTTACAAACAATACCATTTCCATTGGAAAAAATAAACGTGACTGGGTTTGTTGGAAAAATTGGAATTAAAGTGAAAGGTTCAGAGACTATAGCAAGATATATAAGGCTTCTTTTTCATTTCGGGGAATTTTCAGGAGTGGGAATAAAAACTGGAATGGGAATGGGAGCTATAAGATGCGGAGGGAAAAAGGATGAATGATCGAAAAGCGAAGCTGATTATAGGAAGCCTTTTACATGATATTGGAAAAGTAATCTACAGAGAAGGTGGTGACAAAAGAAACCACAGCGTAAGTGGATATGATTACTTAAAAGAAGAAGCTGACATAAAAGAAAAGGAAATTTTGGATTGTGTTAAATATCATCATGCACTGCTATTAAAGAGTGCAAATCTTGAAGATGATAACCTGGCGTATATAACATATATAGCTGATAATATCGCGGCATTTGCAGATAGAAGAGAAAAAGAAAATGTCGATGACAAAGGATTTGAAATCGCGGTTCCACTTCAAAGCATTTTTAATATTTTAAATGGAAATAAACAAGAATATTATTATCAACCGGGAGACATGGATCCGGAAAGTGGAATCAATTATCCGTCAGAAGAGAAGAAAAACTTTTCACAGACATTTTATATAAAAATCCGTCAGAGAATAACGGATAATCTTCGAGGAATAGACTGGAATGATGAATATGTGAATTCCCTGTTGGCTGTAATGGAGGCAAATTTGTCATATGTACCGTCATCTACAGCAAAGGCGGAGCTGGCAGATATTTCATTATTTGATCATGTAAAATTTACAGCAGCAGTAGCCAGTTGCATTTATGATTATTTAAATGCTGGAAAAAAGAATTGTAAGGATGAACTTTTCACGAAAGAGAAAGAATTTTATGACAGACAGGCTTTTTTACTTTGCTCTTTAGATATTTCAGGTATTCAGAATTTTATTTATACAATTACTTCCCAAAATGCATTACGTACATTAAGAGCACGTTCTTTTTATTTAGAAATAATGATGGAGCACATTATTGATACGCTTCTTGAAAAATTAGAATTATCCAGAGCGAATTTATTGTATTCTGGTGGCGGACATTGTTATCTTTTATTGGCAAATACGGAAGATACGCTACATAAATTGGAAGATTGGAAAAAAGAGTTAAAGTTATGGTTCCTAAAGCATTTTCAAAATGAACTGTTCGTTGCATGTGGATATGTCAAATGTAGTGCTAATTCTCTGAGGAATATTCCTGAGGGAAGTTATTCTGAAATGTTTCGCGGGGTGGGAGAAAAACTGTCAGCGGAAAAAATGCATCGATATGAAGCGGACGAAATTATTTGGTTAAATAGCCAAAAGGCTGATGATTATACGAAAGAATGTAAAGTATGTAAGCATGTTGGGAAAGTAAGCGAAGATGGACTATGTCCATTATGCAGTAAAATACAGAAATTATCCAATAATGTATTGTATAGTGATTTCTTTTCTGTCGTATTAGAAGGAGAAGCGGATGGTCTTCCGCTTCCAGGGGGATATTTACTTCTTGCAGATGATGAAAAAACGTTATCAAAACGTATGGAAAAAGATTCATATTTCGTAAGGGTATATGCAAAAAATCAGATGTATACTGGAAAACATATTGCCACAAAGCTTTGGGTAGGAGATTACACTACTGGGGATACATTTGAAAAATTTGCGCAAAAGGCAGAAGGAATTAAACGTATTGGTGTTTTGAGAGCTGATGTGGATAATTTAGGACAGACTTTTGTTGCTGGATTTGCTGGAAAATATGCGACATTGTCAAGAACAGCAGCACTTTCAAGGCAGTTATCAATTTTCTTTAAATATTATATTCGTTCAATTTTAAAAAATGGAGAGTATCATATTGATGGAGAAAAGAAGTTGACAGAAAGAAATGCAACTATTGTATATTCAGGTGGAGATGACGTATTTATTGTAGGTGCGTGGAATGAGGTAATCGAGCTATCAATTGATTTACAGGAAAAATTTAAAAAATACACGCAAGGAACCTTGTCAATATCGTCTGGAATTGGAATTTATGAATGTACATATCCGATAGGTGCCATTGCGAATGAAACTGGGGAAATGGAAGCGGAGTCAAAAAGAATGCCTGAAAAAGATTCTGTGACGTTTATGGATGATGGTGAGACGCATTTGATTAATGAACTTGAAATATGCGATGGTACTTATCGGTGGGAAGAATTATATAAGAGTGTTCTTGGAGAAAAATATGATGTAATTCAAGATTTTCTTGGAGAATCAGATGAAAGAGGAATGTCATTCTTATACCGCATGCTGGAACTGATCCGAAATCAGAAGGAGAAAATTAACTTTGCAAGATTTGTCTATCTTCTGTCTCGCTTGGAGCCAGATAAAGAAGGTGAAAAGAAAGAAAAATATCGCAAGTTTTCCAGAAAAATGTATCAATGGGTGCAATCTGAAAAAGACTGTAGAGAATTGAAAACAGCAATAAATCTATATGCTTATATGCACAGAGAGAAGGGGGCTCATTAATATGCGAATAAATGAGAAAAATTATGTCGATAAGGCTGAAAAAGTAATTTCGGATCTGGCAGAAGAATCAAAGGTGAAGAACAGAGGGCGTGTAAATATTGTAACGACCTCTAAACTTCGAAATCTTCTGGCAATGACAGCTGATATATATAATCAGGTATTACTTTATCCGTCGGAGAGGCTTGATGATGAACTGCTAGGAAGAATAGAATATTTAAGAGTTCGGGTTATGTATGAATGTGGGCGTGATAATGAGCACAAGGTAGAAAAGTTTATAAAAAAGGCTGAAATAATTGAATGTTTGAAAGAAATTGGTGCAAGTAAAAAGAACTATTTGCTTTTTAGTCGATATATGGAAGCTCTTATTGCATTTCATAAGTACTATGGTGGAAAAGAACAGTAAAGGGGGAGCATTATGTACGCAAAAATTAGAATTAATGGGGATATTTTAGTGAAAACCGGTATGCATATTGGAGGAAGCAGTGCTTTTGCGGCAATTGGAGCAGTTGATTCTCCAATAGTAAGGGATGTAAGATCAAATCTTCCATTGCTTCCTGGAAGTTCTTTAAAAGGCAAAATGAGGAGTTTACTTGCTAAGGAATTTAATGAAAGTCTTCAGGATCCAGATAATGATCATGAAAGAATTGTACGTTTATTTGGTTCAGCTAAGAAGGGAAACGTAAAGCGAAGCAGGCTGTTATTTTCAGATATGGTATTGGCGAATGAAGGAGAATTAAGACGAGCAGGTCTGCAGAGTATGACCGAGGTGAAATTTGAGAATTCGATTTCCAGACTTACTGCAGTAGCAAACCCAAGACAAATAGAGAGAGCTGTTCGAGGTTCTATTTTTGAGTTAGATTTAATATACGAAGTGGAAGATGAAAAAGAAATGATAGAAGATGTGGAAACGCTGGCAGAGGGTATGCGCTTGCTTCAATACGATTATATTGGAGGAAGTGGTTCACGGGGATATGGGAAAATTGCATTTGAGAATATAATTGCGGAAACTGTTGTAGGTGAGGTAAGTGAAGAATTATTGGCGCAGTGTAATAAGATATTATCACAAGCAATTCAGGAGTGAATTCTGAAAGGAGAAAACATTGAATTACACAAGTTATCGTTTGGAATTCTTTAATGGAGTACGATTTGGACATGGGAATCTCGACAGTACAGATATATCATTTCATGCAGATACTCTTTTTTCGGCTCTTTATCAGGAAGCATTAAAATTAAATAAGGAAAATTTATTTTTGGAATTTGTAGAAAATGATAGGTTATTATTTTCAGATGGATTTCCCTATATTGGAAAGGAATATTTTATTCCAAAACCAATGTTAAAAATTGAACGAAAAAGTTCAGCTTCGCGTGGAGATTCGAGAGAAAAAAAGTTGATTAAAAATATGAAATATATTCCAGTAGAGCTTTTGGAAGAATACATAAATGGAGATTTTCCGTTAGATCAAATGGATTTACTCCATAATCTAGGAAAATCAGGAATGAGAGTATCTGTTGGAATCAGTGGCAATGAGGATCCAGAGCCATATAGAGTAAATGCTTTTTATTTCAATGATGGAAACGGGCTATATATTATAGTTGGTTTTCAGGATGAAAAAGTGAAAAATTTGTTTGAAGAATTATTAGAAAGTTTATCGTATACTGGAGTTGGAGGAAAGAAGAGCACAGGATTAGGGCGCTTTGAATATCAGGAAAGTGAAATTTCTACAAATTTAGAAAAAAAATTACAAAAAGCTGGAAAAATAAATATATTGCTTTCTACTGCGATGGCAGCAGATATGGAGCTGGAGAAGATTCTTGATTGTGCCTATTATAGTCTGTTAAAGCGAGGGGGCTTTATAGATTCGGAAAAATATGCAGAACAACAGATGAGAAAACAGGAAAGATATGTTTTTATACCGGGATCTTGTTTTCAGCAAGTATTTAAAGGAACTGTGATAACAGAAAAGAATCGTGGAACACACCCTATATTCAGATATGAGAAAGCACTTTTTCTGGGGGTAGACATATGAAAAGAGTATTAAAAACATATCAGTTAGAATTAGAGGTATGCGGACCTGTTTATGTCGGAAGTGGCATGGAAATTCAGAAAAAGGAATATCTTTTTTTGAATAGAAATACAGTTGGTATTATAGATATTGATAAGTTGTATATGTTAGCCAAGAAAAAGCACTTGGAAATTGAGTTTGAAAAATTTATGGTTGTAGATGGAAGAGAAGATTTGAAGCATTGGGTTGAAAGAAATCGAATTTCTCTGGATGAAATCAAGTGCTGTATGAAGTATAAAATAAATGTAGGAGATATTCAGATGGAAAAAGGGCGCATGCAAATTATGAATTTCATGCGAGATCCTTATGGAAATCCATATATTCCTGGCAGTTCAATAAAGGGAATGCTTCGTACAATTTTACTTGCAGCAGATATTATGAAAAATCCACTGTACTATAAACAAGATGTCCAGAAGATAAAAATGGAATTGGATGGACCGATTAGAAATAGAAATATTTTACAAAAAAATATAGGGGGAATTGAAGAAAAAGCATTTCATAAATTAAATAGAACAGAAAAAAGCAAAGATGCAGTGAATGATATTATGTCAGGAATTATAATCAGTGACAGTAAACCACTGAGCAATGAAGATATGATACTTTGTCAGAAATGGGAATATCATATCGATGGTAGCAGCAAAACACTAAATCTGCTTCGTGAATGTGTCAAGCCAGGAACTGTGATAAAGACGAGTATGAAAGTTGACGAATCAATCAATCAGATTACAAGTGAGAAAATTATGGAAGCAGTAAAAAAATTTTATCAATTTTACTATAGTGTATTTCAGAGCAAATATCCTATTGCAGATCAGATGTTTGATGAAACGGTATTTCTTGGTGGCGGAAGTGGATTTGTCTCAAAAACTGTGATATATTCTCTGTTAGGAGAAAGAGAAGGAGTTCAAGCTGTGCAGGATATTTTTGATAAAACTTACGTGCCAAAGGAACATAAGCATTACAAAGATTGCAGACTGGGAGTTTCTCCTCATGTCCTAAAATGTACGAAATATTGTGGGAAAACTTATATGATGGGGCAATGTAAATTCAAAATATATTAGTTTTCCCGCGCACCGCATAAAATAGGCATTTGGAGAGTTTCTTATAATGAAAAATAAACTTATATTTCTGAAAAATCATTTCCCACGCAAATTGCGTAATACAGTCAGTGTTTACAAGGAATTGCGGAGATGGTATTGAGAAATATAAGTCCCCGGTAGGGGACGGAAACGTGTAATGCTTTTCTAACCTTATTTGCAAAAAATATTGAGAAATATAAGTCCCCGGTAGGGGACGGAAACTTGCTAAAACGATTACTGAATGAATAATCGTCCTTGTCCTATTGAGAAATATAAGTCCCCGGTAGGGGACGGAAACCGTTTTTTGTGTTTTCTTTTGAAAATGAGATAATAATTGAGAAATATAAGTCCCCGGTAGGGGACGGAAACTTTAAGCTCTGGCGCTCCATAGACCGAACTAACATTATTGAGAAATATAAGTCCCCGGTAGGGGACGGAAACCTGAATGGTATAATGTGTTCAGAAAGGAGGTATGATTGAGAAATATAAGTCCCCGGTAGGGGACGGAAACTCTGATTTGTTACTTTTATAAACCACGCCACTTTCTTTTATTGAGAAATATAAGTCCCCGGTAGGGGACGGAAACATTAGACAGACTTTTTTCATGGGATATTTTGTTGACAAATTGAGAAATATAAGTCCCCGGTAGGGGACGGAAACATCAGTATTTCAATCCTTTGCAACAACGAAAAAAATTGAGAAATATAAGTCCCCGGTAGGGGACGGAAACCGTTTTCAAACAATTGTACAATTACACACACAATAATTGAGAAATATAAGTCCCCGGTAGGGGACGGAAACTCCTCTCGCTTATATTGACTTTTTAGCGGATAGAGGATTGAGAAATATAAGTCCCCGGTAGGGGACGGAAACTAATAGGAAGAATTGATACATCTATATGAAAACCATTGAGAAATATAAGTCCCCGGTAGGGGACGGAAACCGTTTTGGTGTACTGTCTAGGACAGCTTGACTACTATTGAGAAATATAAGTCCCCGGTAGGGGACGGAAACTGCTGTGGTTTCCTACGCTCATAAACCTGTAAAAAATTGAGAAATATAAGTCCCCGGTAGGGGACGGAAACGACTGACTGGCAAACACATCACCTGTATTTTTATATTGAGAAATATAAGTCCCCGGTAGGGGACGGAAACTCGAACCGTTATCTATCCACACACTAAGGGAGAGGCAATTGAGAAATATAAGTCCCCGGTAGGGGACGGAAACGCACGAATTGAATATGTGGCTTTTGGTGGGATGCCCATTGAGAAATATAAGTCCCCGGTAGGGGACGGAAACGGATTCAAACCCGCGTGCGAAGTTAAAACCGGAACAATTGAGAAATATAAGTCCCCGGTAGGGGACGGAAACCCGTATGCCATTTTCAAAGTACAGAATGCCGAATGCCATTGAGAAATATAAGTCCCCGGTAGGGGACGGAAACTATTTGCACAGTGACAACGATTGTTTGAGTAACCATTGAGAAATATAAGTCCTCGGTAGGGGACGGAAACCTAGTCTTTGCTGTGTACGGAGTTTCAAAAGGAATTGAGAAATATAAGTCCCCGGTAGGGGACGGAAACACTTCTTGTAATTCTCCAACGAAATCTTTTTTACTATTGAGAAATATAAGTCCCCGGTAGGGGACGAAAACCATTCGTCTACAATTCTCTGATTGTCTTTTGGCGTGTTATTGAGAAATATAAGCCCCCAATAGGGGACGAGAAAAACAAAGGGGGAACACAATGGGATTACTTTATGTTAATGAAAATGGAGCTCAGATTGGTTATGAAGCAAATAAATGTGTAGTAAATTATAAAGATGGTTTGAAAAAATTGATTCCTATTGAATCTCTAGAGGGTATCACTATTATGGGGCAATCACAGATGACGGCAAAATGTACCGAAGAATGTCTGAAAAGAGGAATTCCGGTCGTCTATTTTTCAAAAGGTGGGGTATACTTTGGTCGTGTAATGTCTACAAGCCATATAAACGCTGGAAGACAAAGAATGCAAAGTGCACTATATGACACAGAATTCGCGGTAGAACTTGGAAAAAGAATTTTAAGCGCAAAGATTAAAAATCAGAGTGTTGTATTGAGAAGATATGAAAAAAGTCGAAATATACGTCTTGAGGAAGAACAAAAAATGTTAAGTATATGCAGAGGAAAAATAGAAAATTCCAGACGTATTGAAGAAATTATCGGCTATGAAGGGCAAGCTGCGAAGTTCTATTTTAGAGGTCTTTCAAAGTGCATTGAGAGAGAATTTCAGTTTAACGGAAGAAGTAGACGCCCACCAAAAGATGAATTTAATTCAATGATCAGTTTAGGGTACTCTATTTTGATGAATGAATTATACTGTAAAATAGAAATGAAGGGGTTAAATCCATACTTCGGATTTATACATAGAGATGCTGAAAAGCATCCCACATTGGCAAGTGATATGATGGAAGAGTGGCGCGCTGTTATTGTGGACGCAACGGTTATGAGCATGATAAATGGGCATGAAATTTCAAAAGAAGATTTTGTTTTCAACTTGGAGCAACCAGGTTGCTATTTAACAAAGACTGGATTAAAATTATATTTGAATAAACTGGAACGTAAATTTCAGACAGAAATTCGATATTTAAAATATGTAGATTATCCTGTAAGCTTTCGTCGTGGAATTTTATTGCAAATGGAGCAGTTAACCAAAGCAATTGAGAAGGGAGATGCTTCTTTGTATGAACCAATTGTTATTCGATGATGAGGAATATTATTTTCAGATAACAGATGAACTGGAAAGTGACCGTCAATTTATCTTGATAATTTATGATATTGTTGACAATAAGCGTCGAACCAAGTTTGCCAAATTATTAGAAGGATATGGAAAACGGGTTCAAAAATCAGCATTTGAGGCAATGCTTTCAGAAAAAAATTATTACAAGCTGATTGATCAGATTCCAGCATACATTGACCGAAATGGAGAGGATAGTGTGCGGGTTTACAAAATTACAGGAAAGGGAAAAGTCAAGTCCTGGGGAATAGAGCCTGTTTCTGAGGAAGAGATAATTTTAGTATAGAGGAAAATGAAAATGGGAAAGAAGTATTTATTTTCACCAGTAGGAAATACGGATCCAATTAAGTATTTTCATGATGGTTCATTACTGCACATATGTAGACATTACCAGCCAGATGTTGTTTATTTGTATTTGTCTAAAGAAATGATTGAGAATCATAAAAAAGATAATCGATATGTAAGATCAGTGGAGTTATTGAGTGAAAAAATCAACCATAACATTGAAGTCCATGTGATTGAAAACAGTGATATGATTGACGTTCAGCAATATGATGTATTCTTTACTGAATTTCGAAAAATTATAGGAGAAATTGAAAAACAGAAGAACAACGAAGATATATTGTTGGTAAATATGGCATCGGGAACACCGGCAATGAAAAGTGCTCTCCTGGTTATGGCAACATTAGCTGAATATAGATTTATTCCAATACAGGTTTCCACACCAAAGAAAAAAGGAAATCTGGAATACGAAGACAGAGACGATTATGATGTTGAAACAAACTGGGAACTGAACGAAGATAATAGAAGCGAGGCGGAAAATCGATGCCATGAAATAAAGTGTATGAACTTAATGCGCTTGTTAAAGATTGATATTATAAAAAAGCATTTGCTTTCTTATGATTATCGTGCTGCTTTAGAAGTGGGAAAAGATATAAAGGATGATATTAGTCCAGAAATTTATAACTGGCTAGAAGCAGCGGCGGCAAGATCGGTATTAGATTGGAATAAAATGAACAAAGCGCTTCCAAAGGGAAATGGTATTGTTACGCCAGTGAAAACAGATGATGTTAAACGCTCCCTCTTTGAATATACTTTAATTTTGGATTTGAAGCTAAAAAGAGGAGAATATGCGGATTTTATTCGAGCGTTTACGCCTTTGGGTGTTGATCTAATGGAATCTGTAATTGAGCAATATTGTGAAGTGAACATTTCGGATTATTATAAGGGAAAGAATTCTGCTAAGCAGTGGAATCAGAGAAAACTGGAAAGTAGTGAAATATTGCCGCTTTTGCAAGGTGATTTTTCTCGGTTTAATTTTGGACCAGTATATTCTATTCAATTAGTTAATTTAATAGAAGCGAAGTGTTCTGATGACTTATTGAAACAACGAGCAAGAGAGTTGGTTACAGTGGAACAAAACACACGAAATATTGCCGCTCATAATATTGTATCTGTGACAGAGAAATGGGTCAAAGAACAGACCGGAAAAAGTGTATCAGAAATTATGTGGCTTATAAAATACATTTGTTCGCGAGTGAAGATTAATATCAGAGAGGAAAATTGGAATTCATATGATAAAATGAATACTCATATTATAAAGCTGCTAGATGAATTATGATAACGTTTAAAGCAATATGAGGCTGTAATTGTAATATCCATTTACGGTGTAATAATTCTATTAAAACTGAGGGAGACTTCAAAATGAAGAGAATACCTATTACCCCATTTCTTATTCTCGCTGCGCTATTTACAGTTATAGGTGCCTCAGTTTATATGGAAGCTGAGGCAGAGAAACGTAAGCAGGAAGAACTGCAACGACAGCAGGAGGAGTATTTGGAGAAGTATGAAAAGGCGGAGAATGCTATTCTGATGCAGGATTATAATACCGCAGTAGAGCTATTGGAGAATTTGCCAGAGAACTTTAAGGACAAGGAATATGTTTTGGTTTATGCAAAGTATTGTAAAAGTGTAGCCGATGGAGAAACAATACATACGCAGTATCGGATAACGTGGGAGTTGCCTCATGAAGGTGATATGTATACGGGAGATTTTGCAGAAGAAATGAAAATTGCCAGGGAAACAGCAGCTAAGGAGAATGAAGCAGAAGAACGGCGGTTAAAGAAGGAGAAAGAAAAGAAAGAGCGAGAAAAAATCAAGCAAGATCAGCCGTATAGAGGAATGGATGAGAAATACATTACAAGTACTATCTGGGGTTTTTATGATAAAAAAGAGTCAGAAAATTACAGAGATAGTAATGGACAGGTGAAAGTGCAGAATACGTATAAGTGGAAGGGAAGCGATGGCGCGTACAGAAATGGAGCAGTCTGCCGGGATGGAAAAGTTACGGACCTTATACGATATGTACAGAAATCTTCTTCTAGTTATAGTAGTTCTTCCAATAAATATTCGTCACGCAGTAAATCCTCTTCCAACAATAAATTGTCACAGAAAAAAGATGAATATGATGTATATGATTATGATGATCCAGAGGATTTCTATTATGATCATGAAGATGATTTTGACGAATATGGAGATGCGGAGGATTACTGGGATGAGGCTCAATAAAGCTACTTCGATATAATGATAGAAATAATTGAAATCAATCAAAAAAACAATCGTAAAAAAATACGATTGTTTTTTTGCGCGTTTTTGCATATAATAATAGAAATATAATTGAAAAGGAGCTGAATCGTATGAAGGAAACACGAACAATGGAGTTTAAAGAAACTGTCACAAATACTTTTTTGAAAACTGTTAGTGCCTTTTCAAATTACAATGGCGGCATGATTCTTTTTGGCGTTGATGATAATGGTGTTGCCAAAGGGTTACCAGATGAAAAGCAATCATGTCTGGATATTGAAAATAAAATTAACGATAGTATTTACCCTCAACCAGACTATACACTTGAGGTGCAGCAGGATCATATAATTAAACTGGTTGTCAAAAGTGGCGTTCATAAGCCTTATTTGTATAAATCCAAGGCGTATAAAAGAAACGATACTGCTACGATAGAAGTAGACACGCTGGAACTGTCAAGACTGATCCTGGAGGGGAAAAATATAAGATTTGAAGAGCTTCCGTGCAAAGATCAGGAATTATCGTTTGAAATCTTATATCATAAATTAAAAGAATGCATTCAGCTTGAGACTTTTGATCAGGATACTTTAAAAACATTGAATTTATATAATAATACGAATGGATATAATAATGCAGCAGGTCTTCTGGCTGACGAAAACCATTTTCCAGGGATTGACATTATGAAGTTTGGCGAAAATATCAGCATTATTCAGAGGAGAGCAACCTTTGAAAATATATCAATTCTTGAAGTATACGATAAGACAATTGATATATTCAGAGATTACTATCAATATGAAGTAATTGAGGGGGCTGACAGGAAAAAGGTAGAAAAAATACCAGAGGCTGCGTTCAGAGAGGCGGTTGCAAATGCGTTGATCCACAGAGCCTGGGACATAGAGGCCAGAATCAGAATTTTAATGTTTGATGACAGGATAGAAATTGTTTCTCCAGGCGGGTTGCCATCTGGAATAACAGAAGAGGAATATTTAGCTGGGAAATTATCTGTTTTAAGAAATAGAAATCTTGCAAATGTATTTTATCGGCTGGGGTTTGTTGAGATATTTGGAACTGGAGTTATGAGAATCAAACAACTATATGAAGATGGATTCAGTAAACCAGATTTTGAAGTATCAGAAAATTCTATTAAGATTGTACTCCCGAATTTTGAAAAAGATGTGGACTTAACGGAAGATGAAAGAATTGTATATAAAATTTTGAGCAAGAATTTGATGAAATCAATTAGTGAAATTGCACCATATGTTCCTTTTGGAAAATCCAAGACAACGCAGTTGCTGAAGAGTATGGGACAAAAAGGCATTATAACAGTTGAGGGCAGAGGAAGAGGTACAAAATATATCATAAGATAAAGTGGTGGTCTTTTATGTTGCTATAAGGAGTCGCTGTCGGTTACTCCATTCACGGTAAGTAATTTGCAATGTATGGAAATAAAACTTCGCCAGATTTTTCAACAAAAAGAGAAGAGTACACTGATAGATAAGCTGAAATTGAGGAGAACCATTATGGAAAACAAAATTATCGTAAGAAAATACGAGGAAAAAGATCTTCCAGCTATGATCCGCATCTGGAATGAGGTTGTGGAAGATGGCGTGGCATTTCCACAGGAAGAATGTTTGGATGAGAAAACCGGCGCGGAGTTTTTCGCAGCGCAGACTTATACGGCGGTAGCCGAGAACAGGGAGAACGGACAGGTCTTGGGATTATATATTCTTCATCCGAACAATGTAGGCCGCTGCGGACACATCTGCAACGCCAGCTACGCCGTATCCCACGGTAACCGCGGACTTCATATTGGAGAAAAGCTGGTAAAAGATTGCGTAGCCCAGGGAAAAGTGCATGGTTTCCGTGTACTGCAGTTTAACGCAGTTGTGGCGGGCAATGTTCATGCAAGACATCTTTATGAGAGAGTTGGATTTCGCCAGCTGGGTGTGATTCCGGGAGGATTCAGATTGAAAAATGGGGAGTATGAGGATATCTGTCCGTATTATATTGAACTCATTAACACCGTTGATAAGTAGCGAACAAGATCGGAAAGATACTATAAAAATAGCTATATTACTTGCAAAACAGGATACCAGAGTAACCGCAGAAAAGACCGTAGCAATATTATATACAATGGCGGATAAGTTTTTGCGGGGAAGTGATTTGGAAGAGCTAAAGGAGGTTGTAGCGATGACAAGATTAGGTCAGATGTTGTACGATGATGGATTAAAAGCTGGAAAAAGTGAAGGAAGAATAGAAGGAAGTGATAGAATGGCATCATTAACCAAGAAGCTTTTGGAAGCTGCTAGAATGGCTGACTTGCAACTGGCGTTGGACGATCCTGGATATCGTGAAAAACTGATGGATGAATATGGAATAAAATAAAGTGAATTAAGCGAAGCGAAGAGTCGGAGAATTCCGACTCTTTGTTTCAAAAGAATTGAATTAAAAAGGAGCAGAATATGAGAAAACCACAAAATTTTCAATGGAAAGAAATGACCATGGGAACCTGTTATTATCCGGAGCATTGGAGTAGAGAACTGTGGCAGGATGATTTACAGAGAATGAAGGCGGCAGGGATTACCGTGATCCGTGTAGCAGAGTTTGCCTGGAACAAAGTGGAGCCGGAAGAGGGCGTTTTTACCTTTGATTTCTGGGATGAATTTATGGAGTTATGTAAACAGGAAGAAATGCAGGTGATTTTTGGAACACCTACAGCTACACCGCCGGCATGGCTTACGGAAAAATACCCGGAAGTTTTAAATTGCCGTCAAGATGGAGTTCCATATCGTCATGGAGCCAGAAGACATTACAATTACAATTCACCAAAATATAGAGAATTATCTGCAAGGATCGTAGAAAAGCTGGCGCAGCATTACGGCAAACATCCGGCAATTGTGGGATGGCAGATTGACAATGAACTGAATTGTGAGGTGGATGAATTTTATTCAGAGGCAGATTCTGTTGCCTTTCGTAATTTTGTGAAAGAAAAGTATAAAACTCTGGATAACCTCAACGAAGCATGGGGAACTGTTTTCTGGAATCAGACCTATACAGACTGGGAGCAGATTTATGTTCCGCGACCGGTGTTAAATAATGGTTGCAATCCACATCTCAGGCTGGATTATTACCGCTTTATTTCAGAAAGTACAATTTCTTTCTGTAAAATGCAGGCAGAAATAATCTCGAAATATAAGAAAGACGGAGACTATATCACCACAAATGGTATGTTCTGGAATCTGGATAATCACAAGATGGCAGAGGAATGCCTGGATGTTTATACATATGATTCCTATCCAAGTTTTGCATTTGGGTTGAACAGAGATCCGAAGACCGCGAAAGACCTGAATGACCGTCATTGGAGTAAAAATCTAACGGAAGTACGTTCCATATGTCCTCATTTTGGTATTATGGAACAGCAGTCTGGGGCAGGTGGATGGACTACAAGAATGGAAGGTCCGGCACCAAGACCTGGTCAGCTTACACTTTGGGCAATGCAGAGTGTAGCCCATGGCGCAGATTATATTTCTTTTTTCAGGTGGAGAACCTGTACTTTTAGTACAGAAATGTACTGGCATGGAATTTTGGATTATGACAATCGCGATAACCGTAAGCTGGCAGAGGTAAAAGACTTTTATAATAAATTAAAGTGTCTGGATGAAGTTTGCGGAGCGGATTATACAGCTGCATTTGGAGTATTAAAAGACTACGACAATATGTGGGATACGAATGTGGATGTATGGCATAGAAGGGTGGAAGCGCAGAGCTCAGAAGAAATCTTCATTGCTTCTGAAATTTATCACACCCCATATAATACGTTATATCTGAGCGAGGATACAGATATAAAGGAATTGCAGAAATATCCAGTGCTCATCTATGCACATCCTGTTATTATGACGGGAAAAAGAGCTGCTTTACTTAAAGAATATGTAGCAAATGGCGGAATCCTGATCATAGGCTGCCGTTCCGGATATAAGCAGGAAAATGGCAAATGTGTTATGCTTCCGCAGCCCGGACTTTTGCAGAAAATTACTGGTTCAGATGTGAGAGATTTTACATTCACAAGTCCAGCAGAGCCGTCTGTCACCGCCAACTGGGACGGTCAGACGATTGACATGCCAATATTTAACGACATTATGGAGCCTGTAGAGGAGGGAGAAACTCTGGCTTTCTACGACAATAGCTATTACGCAGGAAAACCAGCCGTAATCAGAAAGAATACAGGAAAGGGATATGCAATTCATTTTGGCAGTACTTTTTCCAGAGAAAGCATGAAGGTGCTGTTAGAATACACAGGAATTCTGGAACCATTCCAGGCTATGCTTGAAGCTCCACAGGAGGTGGAAGTCATTCAGCGTGTGAAAGGAAATAAGAAATACTTCTTTGTCCTGAACTATATGGGTTCAGAACAAAAAATTGTGCTGAAAAAGCAGATGCGGTCCTTATATGATAATGTAATTGCAAATGGTGAAATCTGCATGAAACCGTATGAGACAATAGTTTATGAAGTTTTGGAATGAAACAGGAAAATGTTTTTGAAAATATGAAATTAAATAAATCAGAAATAGTTAAACGAAGAGTCGGAGAAATCCGGCTCTTTGTTGTTTATAAGGTAGTGAGCCAAATTCATAGAACGCGTTTGATTTTAGTTTTTTAAACACGTATTGGTTAGGTTATGGATAAAATAGGTTAATTCAACAGAAAAACAAGTCATATCCAACAATTGTCTTGCATACCTATTATTTAATCCAGTATAATGATTATATCAAAAATATTACCGGAGGGGGTATGCAGATGAAGACACAATCGAAGAAACGTAAGATAATCCGTACGGTTTTACTGGTGATTCTTTTACTTCTGATAGTGGCTGCGGGTGGTTTTATTTCAGTGTATGAGAGTCGCTTTCAAACCATAAGCAGTATTCAGAAAGTGACAGATTACGATGAATACAATTTGTATCGTATGGATGTGAAATATGATTATGATCTGGACCGGCTGATCGAATACGGCATAACAGATAACCAGAGCTTTGTTGATGCCATTGTGAAAGAGGCACTTCCTATCTTGCCAGTACATATTAAAGCACCGGATTTTGGCTGCAGTGCTTTTACCCTGCAGGAAGCAGACGGAAATGTGCTGATGGGCAGAAACTATGATTTCAAACGGGATACTTCCGCAATGCTGGTTTACTGTGAACCGAAAGATGGATACAAATCCGTGGCTTTCGCAGCATTGGATAATATCTCTGCAAATATTCCGGATGCGAGTATGAAGAAAAAGCTTGCCACATTAACAGCACCATTTATCTGCCTGGACGGCATGAATGAAAAAGGGGTATCTATTGCAGTCCTTACTTTGGACAGCGAACCGGTTCACCAGAATACAGGCAAGCCGGTGATCGGAACCACGCTTGTGATCCGTTTGATCTTGGACCGCGCGGCAACTACAGAAGAAGCCGTTGAGCTTCTGAACCAGTATGACATGTTTGCTACAAGCGGCAGAGATTATCATTTTTATATCACAGATGCTTCCGGTGACGGCAGAGTAGTGGAGTATGACTGTGAAAGCGAAACCAGAGAAATGGTTGCCACACCAATTCGTTCCATCACGAATTTCTTTGGACTCTATGAGGATAAAGTCCTTCCGAATCAGAAGAATGGCATTTACGGTCACGGAAAAGAGCGGTATGACAAAATGGAAGCCATTTTTGACTATGAGGAAGTTTACACCAGTGATGTTGCATGGGAGGCTTTGAAGGCCGCATCACAGGAGCCGTCAGAGGAGGAAGTTACCAGTAATACCCAGTGGTCTATTGTTTATGATGATACCAATCTCACCGCAGAGATTGCCCTTCGGAGAAACTGGGATGATGTGATCGGGTATAATCTGAAGGATAACACGATTACACTAAAATAATAACATAGAGCCGTTTTCAAACATGATCCGGTAGTCTTAAAGTAAGAGAAAGACATGTTCTAGCAGTTCAACAGTTCAACATAAGGTTTTTAATGCCTCGCCAAAGGAAAATTCATCATTTCCCCTGGCAGGGCATTTTGATTATTTGAAATATTAATCTCGTTACGGCGTTGACTGGAATGTTGGTTAAATTTGTCTATAAATTCAAAGAGATATATCAACTTAGTCTGAAAAATAACGCTTTAACACGTTAATTTTAATTGACTCCACAGTATACGAAGTGTATTATGAATTTATAATTGCTGTTTGCGGAGTGGATAAATGTATGGGGTATGCATAAGAAAAAAGTGTAAAACTCTTCAGGCAAAGCGAATAGTTTTTATAATCCATCTATCTAAAGGGGGAGTCATTTATGACGGGAAAGAGAAAAAGAAAATTGGCAATGCCAGACACTCTGATCATCGTAGCATCCGTTGTACTTCTGGTGGCGATTCTTTCATGGATCATTCCATCCGGAACCTACGATTATCAGGAAATGAACATCAATGGAAGAATTCGAAACGTAGCCATTGATGGAACTTATCACACAATTGATAAATCCGAAGTTACCACAACCGGATTCCTTGGATTTTTCAGTGTACTGTATCGAGGCTGCGTGGAGGCTGCTGATGTAATCTTCATGATCCTCTGCTGCTGCGGAACCTTCGGTGTTGTGGTGAAAACAGGTGCTTTTCATGCAGGAATCGGAACCATCTTAAAGAAACTGAAGGGAAAAGAAATTCTGCTTGTTCCAATCATTATGATGATCTTCGGACTGGGCGGTTCCGTGTTTGGTATGGCAAGTGAATTCTACGGATTTTATCCATTGATCGTAGGTCTGGGAGTTGCTCTTGGATATGATGCAATGTTCGGATTTGCCATTATTGCGGTTGGAGAGTTTGTTGGATTTATGGGCGCGACACTGAATCCATATTCTGTAGGAATTGCCCAGACAATTTCAGGTGTAGAGCTTTATTCCGGAACCGGATACCGTGCGATCTGCTTCGTGATCTTCATGGCAATTTCCATTATCTATGTAATGGTTTACGGGCGGAAAATTAAGAAAAATCCAGGTGCATCCGTTGTATTTGGTGAAAAAAACATTCATGCCTTTGACAGAGATGAGTTAAATGAATACAGCTTTACCTTAAAAGATGGTCTGGTTCTTCTGGATGTTCTTGTAGTGCTGGTTGTTCTTATGCTGGGTCTGATCAAATGGGGATGGGATTTCCCGCAGCTTTGTGGCTTGTTCCTTCTTATGTCCATGATTGCTGCAGCAATCTGTAAATGGTCTCCGAATAAATGGTGCAGTGAGTTTATTGACAGCGCCAAGACTGCAATGTGGGGATGTATCCTGACTGGTATTGCGAAGGCTATCACAGTTGTTATGCAGGATGCGCAGATTATGGATACTGTTATCTATGGCTTGTCAAACGTGCTGAAAAATGCGCCTCATGCAGTTTCTGCACAGGTAATGCTTGTAGTACAGACTCTGATCAATTTCTTCATTCCGTCTGCAACAGGTCAGGCTTCTGCAACTATGCCGATTATGGCACAGCTGGCAGATATTATTGGTGTGAGCAGACAGACAGCAGTTCTTGCATTTCAGTTTGGCGACGGACTTTCCAATATTTTCTGGCCGACAGCAGATATCGTTATCATCTGTGGCCTGGGTGGAATTTCCCTGCAGAAATGGTATAAGTGGTTTACTCCGCTGTTTCTGATCTTGTTTGTGACACAGGCGATTTTGCTGGGAATTGCAACTGGAATTGGGTTCTAGAGCCTTTTTCAAACACGCTCTGGAACTTCAAGGAAAAGCTTTAGGAACATTAATTGTTTGATAACCAGTGAACTTTAAAAACATAAAGGTAACTGTTCTGAAAAGGTAAGTCTAATGGAAAGAAAAGGAAACTTAATTAAACTTACGGACCTGTCTTCCGATTTCATCATCGACCTGAAATATGCCACGCCGGATAATTTCACTGGCGTGCAGGTGTACCAGTCAGCGGATTGCTGGCTGGATGAGCACACAGCGCAGATCCTGATAAAAGCGAAGGAAATTTTCGAAAAAGATGGCTATCGGGTGAAAATCTGGGACGCTTATCGTCCAATTCGTGCGCAGAAGCGGTTCTGGGAGATCATGCCAAATGATGATTTCATTGCCCGTCCGCCGGATATGACGAAAATTAAGAAATTCCGTCCTACTCATATGAACGGAATGTGTGTTGACGTCACACTAACTGATAAAGAAGGCAACGAAATCGAAATGCCATCTCCATTTGACACTATGGACGAACGCGCAGCCCTGAACTTTGCCGGTCATTCAAAAATCGGAAGAAGAAATGGTGAATATCTGAAAAAAGTAATGGAATCTGTTGGATTTTTGGCGTACGAATGCGAATGGTGGCATTTCTATGACGTGTCTGCGGAACCAGTGCCGTTTTCGGATTATGAAATATAGTTTTGGAATATGAGATTCCATTAAAAGGGTAAAACAAAGCAGTTGCCAGAAAGTAAGCTAATCTATAGACCTATTGTAAATATTAATAAGATGTCAAAAAAGCCAGGGATAGTCACTACAAAAAGTCTCACCCCCTGGCTATTTTTGTAGAAAAAATCATACAAAGTGTAAGAATCTATAACATTTCAAGGAAAATATTCGTATTTCCAAAAACTCAATTTTCTGTAATAATAAGTATATCAAAGAGAGATACCGGTAAATCTCAAATAGAAAACGCGAAAAAAGAAGAACGAAAATTTCAGGGAGGTTATAGTAGAATGAAAGGAAAAAAACTTGTTTCTTTAAGTATGGCAGCTGTTATGTGTGCGGGCGGTCTGGCTGTTTATGGCGGACAGGAAGTTAAAGCTGATGATAAGGTTTCCGTTGTTGTGGCTACAAACTGGGGCGAAGGCGATTCTAAATACGATTATTTCTATCCTGTTTTCCAGAAATTCCAAGAAGAAAATGCTGATACAATGGACATTACCCTTCAGACATACAGCACTGAGGATTACAAGACGAAGATCAAAACCCAGACAGCATCCGGAGATCTTCCCGATGTATTTACATACTGGGGCGGCGGTATGATGAAAGATATGGTTGACGCTGGATTGCTTCTTAATGTAGATGATTACTTTGCAGATAGTGAAAGCGTAACAAAAGAAGATTTCGATGATGGAGCATTTGATTACTATATTGCTGGAGATGGAAATGTATACGGTATTCCGATTGAGTCCACAAGAGGTGTTCTCCTGGCAAACAAAACTCTTTTTGAGCAGTATAATCTGGAATACCCAACAACTTACGATGAGCTGTTAGAGGTTGGAAAAGTATTTAATGAAAATGGAATTATTCCAATGGCGATCGGAAGCAACGGCGGAACACCTTCAGAGTTCTTCTACAGTGAACTTTACAATCAGTATGAAGGTGGCGCAGATGAGATTGCAGCACTTGCTTCTGGTGGAAACTTTAACACTGACAATGCAGTAAAGGTCGCAGATACTCTTCTTGATATGATTGACAACAAGCTGTTTCCGGAAGATACAATGGCAAACGGTGGCTGGTCTGCAAGCCTTCAGCTTTATACAGATGGAAAAGCAGCTATGACTTATACCTATCCATGGATGTATGAGTCAATTCCGGATGATATTCAGGAATGCAGTGACATTATTCCAATCCCGCAGATGCCAGGTGCAACAATTGATCCGGCAACAATTGAGACAGGATTTACTGTATATGGATTTATGATCAACAAAGCTTCCTATGAGGATCCGGAAAAACATGATGCTATCCTGAAAGTATGCGATATGCTTGCTTCTGATGAGTTAACAGAATCTCTTACAGAGAGTGGAATGATCCCATGCAAGAAAGTAGAAGTTAACAAAGACTCCCAGAAACTGATCATGCAGAAAACACTTGATTATGCGGCTGATAAAACTCTTGTTCAGGTTCACTATACTACAATGCCAAGCGCAGAAGCAATTACCATGATGGATTCAAGTCTTGATGAGCTGTTTATCAATGCACTGACCGGACAGGAATTCGTCGATAAGGTACAGGCAGTACTGGATAAAGATAAATAAACGGTAGCTGCTTTAACGGATAAGTAATGTTGATAAAAGGCTGCCGCGAAGGAATGATCAAAAGCGGCAGCCTTTTTATGCCCAAAAGTACATGATATCTTCAGGCACTGCAGTATAAATGAGGAGGCATTATGAATAATAAATACAAAAAAGTTCCTGTGTGCATAGGATTTTTACTTCCAGTATTTTTGATTTATACCATATTTCTGTTTGTTCCGCTGGTTCAGTCTGCGTATTACAGTTTGACAAGCTGGAACGGAGTAACGGAAAAGGTTTTTGTTGGTTTAGATAATTTCAAAGCACTATTTTCAAATAGTGATTACTGGATCACTTTCTGGAATACCATCAAATTGGTTGTGATCAGTTTATGTATACAAATTCCGGTAGGACTTCTTCTTGCATACCTTTTATATTCAAAAATAAAAGGTATGAAAATATTCCGTACGATTTTTTTTCTTCCAGTTGTTATCGCGCCAGTGGCTATTTCCCTGATGTTTTCTCTTTTTTACAACAGTGAGATTGGCATATTCAACAAAGTTCTGGAGGCAATTGGTCTGGGAAGATTTGCAACAAACTGGCTTTCCAATATTCATACACTTTTATATGCAGTAATGGTACCTCAGGTCTGGCAGTACATTGGACTTTACGTAACAATATTTTTAGGAGCGCTGCAGTCCATGCCAGAAGAGCTTTCTGAGAGTGCACAGATTGATGGGGCAAACAGAACTCAGACATTTTTCCATGTTGTTTTACCTGAAATCGCGAATTTCACAAATATATGTGTAATTCTGTGTGTGACAGGCTCTCTGAAAGCCTTTGAACATTCCTGGATCATGACAGGAGGCGGACCTGGTGTGAGGTCAGCATATCTTGGTGTTTACATGTATAAAACAGCATTTGTAAACTCAGATTTTGGAACTGGAAGTGCGATTACAGTGACAATTGTATTGCTGTCTCTTGTAATTACCGTATTATTTAATACAATTTCTGCCTGGCGGGAGAAAAGATAGGAGGAGCCATGAGATTTTTTCGTAAATCCTGGAAATATCAGGTAACGACTGTGATTAAATATTTGTTTCTGATACTGGTAGCGATTGTATCGTTATATCCGTTTATATGGGTGCTGATTTCTTCTTTTAAAGATAATAATTCTATTTTTGGAGATCCGTTTGGATTGCCAGTAAAAATTGCTTTTGAAAATTATAAAGAAGTGTGGGCTGGTGCGGATGTAGGCCGAAATTTTTTTAATAGTATGATCGTTTGCCTTACTACACTGGTAATTTTGATCATTATTACATCTATGGGTTGTTATATTCTTACCAGGGTATGGAAAAATACATTCCTTTCCACATATTTTTCACTGGGAATTATGATTCCAATCCATGCACTTTTGATTCCGTCTGTGCTGATTTTCAAAAAAATCGGATTAACAGATAATTTATTTTCACTAGTTCTGATGTACACGGCAATTAATATATCTCTTAGCATGTATATCATGAATGGATTTTTTGATAGCATTCCAAGAGAAATGGATGAGGCTGCTACGATTGACGGATGTTCCAGAAGTCAGATTTTCCTACGCATTATTTTCCCAATTGCAAAGCCTGGAATTGCTACGGTTGCCACTCTGGCGTTTTTGAACTGTTGGAACGATCTGCTTATGGGACTTGTTCTGATTTCATCTCCGCAAAAGAAAACTTTATCTCTTGCGATTTCTGCATTAAAGGGTTCCTATGCTACACGATATGGTCTCCTGTGTGCCGGATTTGTAATTTCCATAG
This sequence comes from Ruminococcus sp. RTP21358st1_G6_RTP21358_211008, assembly GCF_040908885.1. Lineage (NCBI taxonomy): Bacteria > Bacillati > Bacillota > Clostridia > Eubacteriales > Oscillospiraceae > Ruminococcus > Ruminococcus sp. RTP21358st1_G6_RTP21358_211008. The sequence goes on along the minus strand of NZ_JBDGDM010000001.1, from coordinate 86,136 downwards.
TTCCGGTTGTTATTATGTATCTGCTTTTCCAGAAACAGGTTATTGCCGGAATGACAGCAGGTGCAGTGAAAGGATAATGGTACTGATATGAAGAAAAATGTAAGATTTACACAAAATGGAATTTATCTGGAAGGTTCTCAGTCAGAGAAAGAAGGAAAAGAAATTCCGTTGTATAGCGGCTCCATCCATTATTGGAGAATGGCTCCTGAAACATGGGAAACAGCGCTGATCAATGCAAAGAATATGGGATTTTCTATTGTAGAAACATATATTCCATGGGGGGTACATGAGCCGGAGAGAAATGAGTTTGATTATGGGAAAAAAGACCCGAGAAAAGATTTGAATAAATTTCTGGATATTTGCGAAAAAGTTGGACTGTATGTAATCGTAAGGCCGGGACCCCATATCAATGCGGAGATGACCTGGTTTGGTTATCCACAGTGGCTTCTCAGAATGCCGGAAATACAGGCAAAGACACCGCTGGGTACTTCTGTAGTATATCCTTATGTAACAGGTGCATTTCCCATTCCATCCTATGCAAGCTCAAAACTGTATGAGGAGACAAGACACTATTTCAAAAGTTTTGCAGAAATTCTGAAAAAACATTGCTATCCGAAAGGCGGAATCGTTGCAATTCAGGCAGATAATGAGACTTGCAATTTTTTCAGAGATCAGCCATATATTATGGACTATTCTGAGGAATCGGTTCAGCAATATTACAGATTTCTGGAAGAAAAATATAAGGAAATTGAGAAGCTGAATAAAACTTATCATTCCAAGTATAAGAAATTTGAAGAAATATGTCCTCCTGCAGGCTACCAGGAGAAAGATGAAAATCTGGAGTATTATTTTGACTGGCTGGAATACAAAGAATATCAGATCCTGGAAGCTTTGCGAAAAATGGTTGAGATTCTGGAAGAACTTGAACTTCCGATCCCAATTTTTCATAACTGTGCATACCAGAATTACACACCAATTTCCGTGCAGCGTGATGAGGAGCTTCCAGGTCTCTCAGTAGCCGGAATTGACGCATATCCGGACCCAGGTGATACTTCAATGCTGAAGGAAAGAATCCGTTATCTTGCAGGAAGCAGTAAACTTCCATTTGTACCTGAATTTGGTTCCGGCTCCTGGTTTGACAGGGAACAGCTGCTTAGTCCGGAAGAGGAAAGGTTTGGCTATTTGTATGCGTTCATGAACGGAATGAAGGCAGTAAATTTTTATATGCTTGCTGACCGTGACCGTTGGACTGGCTGTCCGCTTCGAAATGATGGCACTATTCGAAAAGAATGGTACAAAATGTTCCGGAAATTGCTAAGCTTGTTGAAGGATTCAGAGTTAAATACATATAGAAGAAATGCCAGAATTCTTGTATTGAAAAATTATGATATGGGTCGTTTGCGGGCTCTTGTGTCCACAAGAAACCGAAATATGTTTTCCTCCAACTGTTTCATAAAAGGAACAGACATACCAGGAAGCCTGTGGAAAGCTGAAGCTTATGCCGGAAAACTGAATATAGACAGCTGTACTGGCGGATATGACAGGGAAATGTGGGTACAGGAAATTATGGAAACCCTTGATCAGAATGGGTTTGAATATGATATGTCTGATTGCTATGTTACACTGGAAAAGCTGGCTCAGTATGATGTTGTTTTTGCAGCTTCCTATAATTTTATGGAGCCATGGATCCAGAAAAAATTGCTGGATTTTTCCAGACTTTCAGGAAAACAGCTATATCTGGGACCAATTGTACCGGAAATTGACAGGCGAGGGAACGGGTGTACCTTATTAAAAGAGGAAAGCACAGTAAAAACGGTGGTAAATCCGAAAGAACTATTATTGGAAAATCTTCCAAGATCAGAGTACAGCAGTACAAATTGTGAATTGGCTGTTTACAGAAGAGAATGTGATAATGCCATCCTAATTTTTGTGGCAAATACTTCAGAAAAGTCCAAAGAAGCGTCGATAGATTTCCGAGGAAGACGAAAATTTACAGATATGCAAAGCCATGCTAATAAAACAGTAACTGATTGTTTGAATGTGACACTTCGTCCATTTGAAATTCAAATCTGGAAAGTAAAAAAGGAGGAGCACTGAAATGGTTGATAAAAATATATCCGCGGAATGCCTGAAACCAGAGCTTTGGACTCATCTTCAGGAGATTCTGGATCTGTATTGTCCTCCTGTAAAGATTCTTCATATTTTGCAAAAGGCAGAGGGATTTCGGGCTGTTACCCAGAATGGCGAAAAGGTTATGCTGGATTCAAAGTCCCTGGAGCAGCCGAAAGGATTATTAGAGGCTTTTCCAGAGATAGATGAAGTTCGGATTTATACAGAAGCTGCAATGGATTGTTACGATAAAAAGCTGCAGGCAGAAGAGGTTTATGACTGGGATATTGATGATTATCTGGAATATCAATATCGGGCACTGGAAGAAACAGATGGAATACAGGTAATCAGGAGAAGTGATTTTCCCAGACATATTTTCCAGCCATTGAAAAAATGGATTCAGGAAGATGGTACCTACCTTTTGTGGGTAACAAATCAGGGAAAGCTGTACTTCAATTGTATTCTGGTGGTAAGAGAGAATAAAATAAAGATACTGACCACATCTGGCCGGTATGGTGATGACTGGGAGGATTTAGAAAAGGTAAAAAAGAATCTGGAAAAAGAATTTTATGATTTGTCCTGTCATGTTATAATAAAAGACGGGAATTTCTGACAATAACAACATAAGAAGGGATGGTGACCCAGAATGAGGAAATGGATTGGAAAATTTAAAACAATTTCCATACAAAAGAAAATGGCGATTGCGATGTTAGTTACGCCTGTTTTGTCCAGTTTGATCATTCTGGGTTTTTATTATAATTATACAAGAGAGTTTTATCGTGAAAAGGTAGCTATATTTCAGGAAAACAACCGTAAAAATATGACTGCAAATGTGAATAATATTTTGCGTCAGATTGATACGGTATCGGATCAGGTATTGGAGCTTGCAGTTTTGTCTTCTGAATTTGAAAATTATTCGGAAAAAAGTACATATGACCGTTTGCTTTTGTATCGGAAAATAACATCTCAGCTTACAAATATCTGCATCTCAAATGATACTATAGACAATATTTATATATTGGATTTTGATGGAAATGGTTTCAGTTCTAACAGTGAGTGGAATGAAGATGTTTATAAAGAGGGGTTGGCAGAGCCTTTGTCCAGAGACCAGCAAGGGAAAACAGTGATCCTTCCACCTCACAGGGCAGCTTACCGATACTGCGGAAATGGGGACAAAGCACCCTATATGGTCAGTCTGCTGATTTATCTGAACCGATACACACAAAGTGGTGCAATCGGACTGATCCAGATGGATATTCCCTATGAAAAGATCAGAAAGTCAGTGGAATTGCTGGAAATGACCCAGAGTGATTTTTCTTTTATTGTAGATGAAAACGATTATCTGATTTATGCTCCTGATTCCGCAGATATAGGGAAAAAGGCAAGTAATGTTGTTTACGGAAATTATAATCTGGGCGATCTTTGGGAGAAAGTAAACGCAGATAATAAAAAAGAAAATAATGGAGAACGGAGTCTGATCAAAAAGGCTGCCCTGTTTAATAAAAAGTGGTATCTGCTCCAGGTGAACAGTGATGTCATGTTTCGGGAGGAACTGGGAAAGATCCAGAATACCTGGCTTCTGGTATTTGTAATCTGTCTGTTATGTGCTCTCGGATTGTCTCTCAGCTTATCCCACAGAATAACAAAGCCCATTGCAGGTCTGATCAAAAGTATGGGAAAAGTCAGTCAGGGAAATTTTAATATTCAGGTAGAAAAGCCTGATAACAAAGATCTGGCAGAATTAGTGGAAAGCTTTAACACTATGATTCTGGAAGTGGATGTTCTGATGAAAGAAAATATTCAGAAAGAGCATGAAAAAACCAGAATGGAAATGATGGCGTTAAATGCAAAGATCAATTCCCATTTTCTTTATAACACTTTAAATACCATTAAGTGGCAGGCTATTTCCCAGAGTCAGATGGATATTGCCAACAGCATTGTGGCGCTGACAAAAATTTTGGAATACAGTTGTAAAAACACCCTGGATATGGTCGCACTTAGAGAAGAGATCCAGTTTATTGAGGACTATATTTATATTCAGAACATGCGGTATGGCAGCAGTGTTGTTGTCAAATATCAGATTGAAGATGACTGCAGAGAGTGTCTGGTGCTGAAAATGCTGTTGCAGCCAATTGTGGAAAATGCATTGATTCATGCTTTCGATAATAATGGAAAGGAAAATATAATTACTGTAACTTGCGAGAAAAAGAGCGGACAACTAAAGATTTCGGTATATGACAATGGTTGTGGCTTTCAGTATGAAGGATTTGACAAGCTTACCGGAATCGGCTTAAACAATATAAAAGATAGATTGGAAATTAATTTTGGAAAAGAATCTGAAATGCAGATTCATAGCATAATTGGCGAGGGAACTTGTGTAACAGTAGTATTTCCCGTTGTTGAAGGAGGAAAAACTGCAAATGAAAGTCTTACTGATCGTTGACGATGAAGCGTATGCAAGGCAGGCAGTAGTAAATACAATCCCATGGGCTGAATATGGTGTGGAAGTCCACCAGGCATCCAGTGGAAAAGAGGCACTGGAATTTATGCAAAAATATACGGTTGATATATTAATGACAGATATACGTATGCCATCAATGACGGGATTGGAACTTTTGGAAAAGGTAAATCAAATGGGAATATCTCCAGCTGTAATCATGCTGAGCAGTTATAATGAGTTTGAACTGGTTCGAAGTGCAATGCAGCTAGGTGCTGAAGATTATTTATTTAAGCCAACTATGATGCCAACAGACATTTTGGAGTCAGTACAAAGAGTTCTAGAAAAGAAAAGAGAAACAAAGAAAAAGGCAGTTCAGACTATTTCTAAAAAAGAAATATTGGAAAGGTTTCTTCAGGGAGAAAAGGTTTCCAGGGAGAGATACGGAATTTCAGAGGAGCAGTGGCAGGAACTGGAGACAACGGAGTATGCAGTTGTCAGTGTTCGATTGACGAAATACCAAGATTGTTTGGTGAGAGTGTTTGGTGACGATCTGAGTCTTATGCAGTTTTCTATTGGAAACGTGTTGGAAGAGGTTATGGGAACGGAGTATGAGTGTTTTCTCTATCGGATTAATTACAAAGAATATGCAATTATCTGCTGCAAAACAGAAATTCTTGAGCAAAATAGTTGTTTTATTGATGGAATTTATAACAAGCTGAATTCAGGATTTACGTTTCTGAAGTTGTATTATCAGATTGAAGTTGTAGCTGGTATCAGTAATCTGGCGCAGGGAGCAGAAGCTTTGAATCGAAGCTATGCTCTGGCGGTGGAGCTATGTGCAACAGCAGATTCTGAAGTAAACAAGATTCGTTTTTCCAGCGCACTGGATATTTCCGGTTCAATGAAAAGAGAGATGGTGCAGGCACTGAATTATATTGGTGAAAATCTTGGGAATAAAGAGCTTTCCCTGCAGATGGTAGCTGAAAAAATTGGTGTGAGTAAAAACTATTTCAGCAAAATTTTTAAGGAAAGTACAGGAGTTAAATTTGTAGATTATATTACCAAACAGAGAATGGAACAGGCCAGAAATCTTTATCTGAATAGTGATCTGAAAATATATGAAATTGCAGAACTGGTTGGATATTCAGACTGGCATTATCTTTATAATCTTTATAAGAAGATATATGGACATTCACTGTCAAAGGAAAAAGAAGGGAAGAAATAGAGGGGGAAAAACATATGTCTTGCCACAAGAATTAAATTATGCGGCAAGACATATATGTGTAAAACTGTATTTAGGAATTATCCATCGGCAGCATAAGCGCTATCGTGCTCCCTGTTTCGCTGCTTTCCAGCACCTTTACGGTTCCCCCGTGCTCTTTGGCAATGGAGTCAACCAGCGCCAGCCCCAGTCCGGCACCTCCCATGGCCCGGCTGCGGGACTTGTCTACACGGAAAAAAGGATCAAAGATTTTTTTCTGATTTTCAGGTGAAATGCCAATGCCGGTGTCTTTTACCAGGATCATAGCCTGACCGTTTTTCTCCTTCACCGAAACTGTGACAGAGCCATTGGAACGGTTGTATTTAATGGCATTTTCCACAAGATTGTAGACTGCACGATAAAGAAGTACATAACTGCCTGTGATATTGCGAATATTGTTATTAAGTACAGATGCATCAGGCGTGTGGACATCAGTATGCCAATCCTGACTGGAGCTGTCATCAAAATGAATGGAAATTCCTGCTTTTTCTGCAACTGGGTCCAGGTCGCAGAAAACCTCATCTACAAGCTCTTCCAGCATAACCTGATCTGTTCGTGGAACAGATTTCAGATTCGTCATGTCAAGAAGGGTTCCCACTAGCTGGGAAAGCCTTGCTGTCTGTTCTTTAATCATGGTGAAAAGCTGTCTGTATTCAACTATTTCCGGTTCCTGCTTTTTCTCAAAAACTTCCAGATTGGTCTGCAAGACTGCTAGTGGTGTACGCAGCTCATGAGCGGCATTTGCAGAAAACTGTTTCTGTGTACTGAAGGCATTGTCCAGCCTGGTCAGCATTTCATTGAAAGATCTGGTCAGCTGTGCAATTTCATCCTTTGAATTGGGAACAGCAAGCCGGGTGGAAAGGTTCTGCGCCTGGATCTGACTGACTTCGCTGGTTAGCTTCTGCAACGGCGTAAGGGTCTTTTTCGTAAGAAAATAAGTACACACGCTGGAAAGAAGAATAATGATCGTGGTGGCAATAACACTTCGGAGAAGAAAATCCTCCTTGGTTTCCTGGATTTCCTGCTCAAACTGAGGAAAAAGGGCTTTGGGATCTACATTAAAGGTAATGGGTGAATCTCCATCCTGTGGGTCCACCTTGATCATATAATTCTGCAATCCGTCCATTCCCGATACGGCAGAATGGCTGATGAAGAAGTACATAAGAACACAGGAGACAATCATCAGTAAGGACAGCAATAAAGTGAGTTTCAGCTGAAGTGAGGTGTGGAAACGTTTTTTTATCATCTGTATTCCTCCAATATATAGCCCTGGCCTATTTTATTCTGAATAGGGTCAAATCCAATTGCAGCCTTTAGTTTTTTTCTAAGAGATGAAATGTGCACACGGATGGAATTGCTGAAGGTATTTACGCTTCCGTCCCAAATATGTTCAATCATTTCTTCCGGTGAAATTACACGGTTCTGATGGAGCAGGAAATATTCCAGAAGGCTGCTTTCTTTTCTGGTAAGGGAAATCGGCACTCCATTTACAGAGGTTTCTCTTGTTCTGGTATCAAAGGTAAGCTGATTCCATTTTAGGCATACATCCTCCTGAACAAATTTCCGCCGGGTAAGGCTTCGGATTCTGGCTTCCAGCTCCTGAAAGTGAAAGGGTTTGGTAAGATAATCATTGGCTCCCAGATCCAGACCGTTTACTTTATCTTCAATCTGATCACGGGCGGACAGGATCAGAACCGGGGTATTAGTATTGTGCTCCCGGAACTGGCGGAGGATTTCCAGACCGTCCGTGCCGGGAAGATTTAGATCCAGCAGGATCAGGTCATAATTTTCTGTCATACACAGGCAAAGCCCTTCGTCTCCATCGAAACAGATATCTGTTTCATAACCATCTATGCGAAGTCCCTCCGCAACAGAGCGGCAGAGCTGTTCTTCGTCTTCTATAATTAAAATGTGCATATTGTCTCCTTTTATAATGTGGTTTTCTGATAGACAGAATTATTTTTACGTACTTCAGTTGGTGTGGCACCAAAATGTTTATAAAAAACTTTTCGAAACAGTTTATAATTAGTGAATCCGTGGCGCTCCAAAATGACAGAAATTTTATCATTTGTGGATACCAGATCCTGATAAATGTGGGAAATACGGATGTCATTCTGGTATTCCAGAAATGTTGTTCCCATACATTTCTTAAAAAAACGGCAGAAATATTTAGGATCAAACATGGCAATTCTGGAAATTTCAGTAAGGGAAATGGCTCTGTTACAATTACAGTTGATGTAATCCAGAACTGGCTTTAGTTTTTCCAGATTCTGATTTTGCCTGCTTGTGGAATCTGCTGTAAATCCGAAACTGAAATTGTGATAAAGCTGATAAAGCACGTCAAAAAGAAGCGTGTTAAACAACAGCGGTGCTCCGTCAGGTTTGGTATCCATTATAAACTGCATTTGCTCCAGTTTTTCTTTAAATTGATTTATTTGTATTTTTTGTCTGTCCCATTCTGGCTGAGAAGCTTGTCTGGGAGTTCCTTCAAGCTGAAAAGTCAGCTGGGCGGCATCGGGAACAAATTTTTCCAGAAAAAGAAGCGGAATCTGAAATACAATAGCTTTGTTTGGACGTGTACATAAAGTAGAATGTACCTTATTTGGCTGTATCAGCGTACATTGCCCGGAACGTAGATTTCTGGAAGTGCTTTCCGTATTTACTTTCAGTTCGCCCTCCTGTAAATAGAGAATTTCAATAGCATCGTGCCAGTGAGGAGGCACGTAGCTTCCAAAATCCACCGATGTATAAAAACGCACATTTGTCCTGAGATCAAGAGGAATCACTTCATAATTTGAAGCTGTGATCACTTTTTTCATAACTGTCTGGCTCCATAAAAAAGAGAATATTGACCTATTATCTAGATACTATCATATCTTGAAAATTAAGGGCAAGTAATTTATTCTAAATTTATAAAAAAGATAATAAGAAACTGTTTGCGGGCAACATTCTGCGAGGCGATTCCCAGTCAGTCCATGAACAGCAACTGATAATAACAATATTGACATTTTTGCACAGACATTTTTAAGAAAGAGAGGTTTTTCCTATGATCCAGAATCCAATTTTACCAGGCTTTCATGCCGATCCATGTATCTGCCGAAAGGGCGACGACTTCTATATTGCAGTTTCCTCCTTTGAGTGGTTCCCAGGAATCCCCATTTACCATTCAAAGGATATGAAAAACTGGGAGCTGTATTCCCATGCCCTTACCAATGCAGAAGATCCTGACTTGAAAAAACTGCCAAGTGCAAAAGGAATCTGGGCACCTTGCCTGACCTACTGTGAAGCAGATGATCTGTTTTATGTAGTATATGGTGTTATGAATTCTATGAATGCCAGATATTTTGATGTAGACAACTATCTGATCACGGCAAAAGATCTGCGCGGTCCTTGGAGTGAACCGGTTTATCTTCATTCTTCCGGTTTTGATGCTTCTATGTTTCATGACGATGATGGCAAAAAATATATTGTAGCTCTTGAATGGGAGACAAGAACTGAATACGAGAAACCGGGCCCAATCTGTATTGTAGAATATGATCCGGCACAGAAAAAAGTAGTGGGAATGCCAAAAGCTTTCTGGAGAGGCGGTACAGACCGTGGTTGTATTGAGGCGCCTCATCTGACTAAGCGTGGGAATTACTACTATATAATGTGTGCTGAAGGCGGAACTGGATATTATCACAGCGTGACAATGGGACGTTCTGAAAATGTATGGGGACCATATGAGGCTGGTCCATGTAACCCAATTGTAACTTCTGTTCCGGAGAATCATAACGAGCGTGCCGACTGGGATCACTTGAAGCCTCGCTATTATAATCCGGAGAGTAAGCTTCAGAAATCCGGTCATGCCAGTTATGTGGATCTTCCGAACGGAGAAACCTGGCTGGTACATCTCACTTCCAGACCTTTTGTTCCAGAGCTTCGCTGCACTCTTGGCCGTGAAACTGCCATTCAGCGTATGAAATGGACAGAGGACGGCTGGCTTCGAATGGAAAATGGAGGCAATATGGCCCAGGAGTTTGTGAAGGAGAGTAAGCTTCCCGAGTATCCGGTGAAAAAGCTTCCGCAGAGGGATGACTTTGATTCTGAAACTCTTGGAATCGGTTATTATGCGCCTCGCATTGATCCTGTGACTTTCGTTGATCTGAAAGCAAGACCAGGCTGGATTCGCCTGCGTGGTCAGGAATCTGGCTGCTCTTTGAATAAGACAAGTATTTTGGCAAGAAAGCTGACAAGTGTACAGGCAACGGTAACAACAAAGGTTGATTTTACTCCGCTGAGTTACCAGCATACAGCTGGTTTGATCCTTTATTATGATAATATGAACTTTGTATATTTGTATAAATATTTCAGCGATACACTGAATCACAGTGCGATTTCTGTTATGCAGGTGGAAAATGGAATAAAACGGGAATTTTCGGAAGCAAGGACTTTTGTGGAAGATGGACAGGACATCTGGATGCGGTTGGAGGTAAAGGGCAGAAAATCCTGCTTTAAGTGGTCGCTGGATGGAGATACCTATAAAGAAATCGGACCATGCTTTGATACTACGAAATTTTCGGATGAGTATTCTGAGTTTGGGGAATTTACAGGAACTTTCGTAGGAATCACCTGTGGCGACCGTATGCTTCATCAGCACACAGCTGATTTTGATTTCTTTGAATATGTGGTAGATGAGACTGCAGATGTGAAATAAGTGTGTTTTTCTAAAAAAATAAAAATCTTAACACAGATTTTATAGGAAAGATGTTAAAATACGTTCAGACAAATAAAAAACGCTGAAAGGAAAATTAAAAATGATGAATAAAAAAAGACTTATGGCAATTCTGACAGCAGGGGTTCTGACAGCAACATCTTTCAATCCGGTTATGATTAAGGCTGAAAGCGTATCAGCAGAAGAAGCTGGCATGGCAGTTCCGGCAGATGCAGCAGGCATGAGCGTACCTGCGGATGCAGCTGGCGCAGCCGTTTCAGCAGATGAGGCCGGAGCAGCCGTTTCTGCAGACGAAGCAGGTGCAGTGGTATCAGGTAACGATTCTGAGACAGCTGTTTTTTCCGAGGATGGCACACCTGTGAAAAAAACAGTAAAAGCAGCAGATATTAATATGAAGGTGCAGGATTCCTACGATTTCCCATTCCTTGGATTAAAGGCAGTCCTTCCGGAAGAACTGAAGAAACAGATCGAAAACTCCGATATGCTTATGATCACAGAGGAAGAATGGAATGATGACATGACTGGTTTCAAGTATGCCTTTTTCCACTGGAATAAGCTTACCGAGGATCAGAAAAACGAAGATGTAAACCTTCTTGGGACCGGCTATGAGGATTGGCTTAAGAGCATCGAAAGAGTTGGCACACTTGGCGTTTACAGCAAGGACGTGATCGATGATCTGGATTCCATCACAGGCTGCAATGAGCACAAAGAGCTGGGAACCAGCGAGGATGGAAATTATAAATACTATCTCAGCATTAATAAAGATGCAGAGTCTGACCTGACAGACGAGATCGAAAAAATTGAGACTACGATCACAGAAATGACAGCATTTGATCCAAGCAAATCCGTATTTGATATGCCGGCAGAAAATGCCAACCCAGATGCAGAAAATGTAGGCGCATTTGAGACAACAGATATTGATGGAAATGCCTATACAGAAAAAGTATTCAGTGACTATGACCTGACACTTGTAAACTGCTTTACAACCTGGTGCTCTCCATGTGTAAATGAAATGCCAGACCTTGACAAGCTTTATCAGGAAATGAAGGAAAAGGGTGTGGGAGTAGTAGGAATGGTAATCGATTCTGTAGGCGAGGACGGAACTACAGATGAAGATACTGTGAAAAAAGCGCAGATTCTCAAGGAAAAAACAGGAGTTACCTATCCTCTTCTGATTCCGGATGCGGGAAACATGAATGGTCGCATCAGCGGTCTCAGCAGCTTCCCGGAATCCTTCTTTGTAGATAAAGATGGAAACATTGTAGGAGATCCGATCATGGGCAGCAGAAATCTGGAAGACTGGAAAACAGCTGTAGAGGATGCACTGGAAAAAATTAATTCCGGAAAATAAAAAGTGGTTATGGAATGTAGGATGAAAAATTATATAAATAAAATCACCCAGTCCAAATGGACAGGAATCGCCCTTGCAGCGGTGGGGATTCTGATGATGGCCTTTGGTATTTATCGTGGTGAAATGGAAGTTGTTTTTACAAAAGCTGTAAATATCTGTATGGAGTGTATTGGAATTGGATGATAAGAAAATGAACATAAAAAACTGGCCCAGGCATACCATACAGGCACTCTGGGCGGCACTTACAAATTCCCATATATCCGGATTTGTAACTGGAAAAATATATACAGGAAAGCTGAAAAATGCCTGTGTTCCGGGACTGAACTGCTATTCCTGTCCCGGGGCAGCAGGAGCCTGTCCAATTGGTTCCTTACAGGCTGTGGTTGGAAGCTGGAACTTTAAATTTGCCTACTACGTAATCGGATTTCTGATTTTCGTAGGTGCGATCCTGGGAAGGCTGGTGTGTGGTTTTCTCTGCCCGTTTGGATTGATCCAGGATTTGCTGAACAAGATTCCTTTTCCAAAGAAAATCCGTACCTTCAAAGGGGACAAGCTTCTTCGAAAGCTGAAATACGTGATTTTTCTGGTATTTGTAATTCTGCTTCCCCTGTTTCTCACAGATATAATGGGACAGGGAGCACCCTATTTCTGTAAGCTGATCTGTCCGGCCGGAACTTTGGAGGGCGGACTGCCGCTGGTACTTTTGAACAAGGCTATGCGCGGTGCCATTGGCTGGCTGTACATATGGAAAAATACAATTCTGATCGTGACAATTGTTCTTTCCATTATTATTTACAGACCATTTTGCCGTTATATTTGTCCGCTTGGCGCGTTTTATTCCGTATTCAATAAGGTCTCCATTTACCGCTACCGTGTAGATATGGAAAAATGCGTTCACTGTGGAAAATGTGCAAAGGCTTGCCAGATGGTGGTCAACCCTGTGGAAAACCCCAACAGTCCGGAATGTATCCGTTGCGGACGGTGTAAGCAGGCATGTCCGGTACACGCCATTGCAAGTGGGTGCAAGAGATAACAGGAATGTTTTTACCATTTTTATGGGGATTAACTTTATGTATGTTTTATAAGTAAAAAAGCTTACTGCGATTTAGACATTGAAAAAATAAATGTCTAAGTTGTAGTAAGCTTTTATTATTTATGGTGTCAGGAAATACTCTCGATTACATTACGGAGATAATCGTAGCAGATCTTAAGATTTTTCTCACCCTCTTTATCCAGCGGAATCTGCAGTGTGCGTTCCACGCCATTTCGTGAAATAACGCATGGAAGGCTCATTGCGATTCCTTCTAATCCGTATTCCCCTTCCAGAACAACGGAAGCCGGTACAACGGCACGTTCATTTCGCATAATGGCTCCTACAAGACGGCAGACGCTGAGGGCGATGCCGGAGCTTGTGTAGCCCTTCAGTTCTACAATGTCCAGACCACTGACCTTCACCTCGTGAAGCAGCTTTTCACAGTCAACAGACTCTTTCAGACCAAACTGTTTCTGAAAATCATGGAAAGGAATTCCTACAATATTAACCGCATTCCATGGAATAAAGCTTGTGCCGCCGTGTTCGCCCAGAACGAATCCGGTGACATTTTTTGCATCTACACCGCACAGGTCGGCAAGCATTTTATTGAAGCGGGCGGTGTCCAGAAGAGTACCGGTACCGATCAGAAGATTTCGGGGGTAGTTGAATTCCTTCTGCGCAATATAAGTAAGAATATCCATTGGATTTGAAACATTGATAATAATGGCAGAACGGGTGTAAGTGGTAATCTGTGTCATGATCTCCTTCATCACCTGTACATTGGTCTGCAGCAGCACCATGCGGTCACGGGAGTTACCTGGCTGAATGCTGGGACCTGCGGTGTTGATGATAATTTGGGCGTCTTTACAGTCCTCGTAGGTACCCACCCGGATGTTTGCGTTGGCACTGTATGCAAAGGCGGTGGTGTGGCTGGCATCCAGTACGACTCCCAATGCTTTTTTTTCATTTCTGTTTATGACAACGATCTCATCTGCAAGATTCATTCGCAGAAGAGAGTCCAGAATTGCAGATCCCACATGACCTGCGCCGATCAGAACAATTTTTCCATAACTTATATTTTCCATGATGTCAGGCTCCTTTAGAAACGTAAACTTTCTTATATAGTGATGTCACCGATAGACGACATGTCTGTTTTGTGAATAAGAATAGCACTTGTGTGCTGCAGAAACAAGAGAATTTTGGATTGCACTGTAAAAAATACGGAATGATAAAAATGAAAACGATTTTCATATTGACTTTGAAAAAGAATCTGCTATAATATGAAAATGATTTTCAAATTGGAGGCGCGGGAAATGAGCGAAAAAGCACAATATCGTACCAGACAGATTACAGAGCTGGAGAATTATCTGTGCTCTATGGAAGGAAAACATGTTACAGTCAGCGATATATGTAAATACTTTAAAAGTCAGGGGATTTCTATCGGAACCACAACGGTGTACCGCCAGCTTGACCGGATGGTGGAGCAGGGACTGGTTGCCAAATATGTGGTAGACGGCACCAGCAGTGCATGCTTCGAGTATCTGGGACATGATGAGCATTGTCATAAGCATATATGCTTTCATTGCAAATGCGAGAAGTGTGGAAAGGTGATTCATCTGGAATGTGAGGAGATGACACATCTGGGCGAGCATATGCTGGCAGACCATGGATTTCAGTGGGATTTTACCAGGACGGTGTTTTATGGAATCTGTGAGGAGTGTAGAGGAAAATAATGAGGTTGAACATGCACAAATTAAAAAATAAATTCAAAAGGCTACTCATGTCAGCTGCCACAATAGGTACGGCCTGCCTTTTGGCAGGCTGCGGTGCAGGTGCGGCGGCAGGAACTGACAATTCCGGTGTGACGGAAAGCCAGAGCGGGGGAAATGGCAGCGAACAGGAGAATGCCAGCACAGATAGTCAGAAGCTTCAGATTGTAGCCACTATTTTTCCAGAATACGACTGGGTAAAGGAAATCCTGGGTGACCAGGCTGAGAATGTGGATCTTACCTTGCTTTTGGGTAACGGAACAGACATGCATAGTTTCCAGCCTACCATGGAAGATATTTTGAAGGTATCCACCTGTAACCTGTTTATTTATGTAGGCGGTGAGTCTGATTCCTGGGTAGCCGATGCATTGAAGGGCGCCGGAAACCCAGACCGAAAAGCAATCAACCTGATGGATGTGCTGGGAGATCAGGTGAAGGAGGAAGAGCTTGTAGAGGGAATGCAGGAAGAAGACGGCCACACTCACGAAGAAGAGCATACCCACGATGATGATCTGGAATACGATGAGCATGTCTGGCTGTCCTTGAAAAATGCGTCTCTGTTTTGCGACACCATTGCCAGTAGTCTTGCTGATGCTGATCCGGAGCATTCCCAGCTTTATCAGCAGAACGCCGAGGCTTATGAAGAAAAACTGGCAGCTCTGGATCAGGAATACCAGACTTCAGTGGAGAAATCCCGGTCAAAAACCCTGCTTTTTGCGGATCGTTTCCCGTTCCGCTATTTAATTGACGACTATAATCTTACCTATTACGCTGCATTTGCCGGCTGTTCCGCAGAAACAGATGCCAGCTTCGAGACCATCACATTTCTGGCTGGTAAGCTGGATGAGCTGAACCTTCCGGCTGTTCTCACTATCGAGAATTCCGATCAGAAAGTGGCGAAAGCAGTAATTGAAAATACAAATACTAAGGATCAGAAGATTTTGACATTAAATTCCATGCAGTCCGTAACTACAAAGGATGTGGAAGAGGGAACCACATACCTTTCCATCATGGAAAATAATCTCCAGATTCTGAAGGAGGCATTATGAGTCTGATTACTTGTGAGAACCTTACATTGGGATATGAAGGAAAAGCGATTTTGTCCGGGCTGAATTTCAGCGTAAATTCCGGTGATTACCTTTGTATTGTAGGAGAAAACGGCTCTGGGAAATCCACACTGATGAAAACCCTTCTTCATCTTCAGAGCCCTATGAGCGGCAGCATCATTCTGGGAGACGATTTAAAAATCAACGAGATTGGCTATCTGCCACAGCAGACTGCGCTTCAGAGAGACTTCCCTGCTTCGGTAGACGAAATTGTGATGTCTGGTTTCCTGGGAAGAATGGGGCTTCGTCCTTTTTACAATAAAGCAGAGAAAAAAGAAGCCCGCGAATTGATGGAGAAAACCAGGATTACGGATCTGGCTGACCGTTGTTATCGCCAGTTGTCCGGCGGGCAGCAGCAGAGAGTGCTTCTGACCAGAGCCCTTTGCGCCACAAGGAAAATCCTCCTTCTGGATGAGCCTGTTTCTGGTCTGGATCCGGTTGCAACTGCTGATATGTACCAGATTATCAACGAATTAAATAAAGAAGACCGAGTAACCATCATCATGATTTCCCACGATATCAGTGAAGTAGCAACTTATGCAAGTCATGTGCTGCATATTGGACAGAAGGTTTTCTTCGGAACAAAAGAGGAATATCTGGAAAGCAAGATTGGAAAGCGGCTTGTGGATGCTGGAGAGGAGGGAAAAGCATGAGCGGAATTTTTGAAAAACTGGTATTTTATTTCCAGTATCCATTTGTGTGGTATGCTTTGATCGTAGGCGTGCTTATTGCACTTTGCTCCTCTCTTCTGGGGGTAACGCTGGTGCTGAAGCGATTTTCCTTTATTGGGGACGGACTGTCCCATGTGGCATTCGGAGCTATGGCCATTGCATCGGTGCTGAATTTCAGCAACAATATGCTGTTTGTCATGCCGGTAACTGTGATCTGTGCGGTGCTGCTTCTTCGTACAGGACAGAGTACAAAGATCAAAGGAGATGCGGCAATCGCTATGATTTCTGTTGGAGCCCTGGCAGTTGGCTATCTGCTGATGAATATTTTTTCCACAGGCTCTAATATTTCCGGAGATGTGTGCAGCAGCCTGTTTGGTTCTACGTCAATCCTGACTCTGACCACAGCTGAGGTGTGGCTGTGTGTGGTGGTGTCTGTTATTGTTGTGGCATTGTTTACAGTATTTTATCATAAGATATTTGCGGTTACCTTTGATGAAAATTTTGCAAAAGCTACTGGAACCAGGACGGATATGTACAATCTTCTGATTGCGGTGATCACAGCGGTGATCATTGTACTGGCTATGAATCTGGTGGGGTCCCTGTTGATCTCAGCTCTGATCATTTTCCCGGCACTGTCGGCAATGAGGCTCTATAAACGATTCAGCGCAGTAATTATCTGTTCGGCGATTTTATCCGTGTTGTGTGCATTTTTTGGAATTATTGTTTCCATTCTGGGCGGAACGCCGGTAGGGTCTACTATTGTGGCTGTAGATATTGCGGCGTTTCTGGTGACAAGCCTGGTTGGGAAGCTTTTAGAGAGATAGAATATGGTATAGAGCGGTAGCGCGTGTCTGAAAAATCTGACAAGTTAATATGGCAGTTTCTTAATATTCGATGTATAGGGCGTTCTTGTAAGTGGTTCAGCTTGCAGGGGACGCCTTTTTAATGTAATAGGAAATTCTGTTGGAATTGCCTATTACATCAAAAGCCTTACTGAGCAGGAACGCACTGCGGCGGAAAGGGTAGCTGTCGCTCGAGGCGACCCGTCGCAGGCGGAGAATCCTGCAAGCTGGATTTTTTTTATATGGACAATGAGAAAAATACTAACCAGAGTATAGTGCTTTTTCCTGGGTAAATTTCTTATAATATAGTTACAGCAGAATGATACAGTTGTAGAAAAAATTTCTGGTTACTGTTTTGTATCTGGCTGCAAAGTTGAAATTATATTTTTCAGAAAAATTATATGATTCAGGGAGGGTGCTTATGAAAAGAAGAATAATTGCTGCAGTATTTACCGGAATGTTAACCGTCGCATTGTTTCCTGCTATTGCCCATGCAGAAATCGAAAATCCGGAGGACTATATGGGCATCTGGTATGCCAATTATGTAATATATTCTGACGAAAGCAGCGAACGCCACAATGTAGCAGAATATTTGAACCAATACTTGGAAATGAGGCTGATGGAAGACGGAAGTGCTTACATGGAAATGTCCTACAATAGTGAGGAGCCAGACTCGGCAGAAATTCTGAAGGTCTCATGGAAACTGGAGGATGGGAAAATACTTGTTTCCCTGGAGGAAGGAGACATTTATCTTGATACGGTAGACGGAGAGTTTGTGGGGAGCTTAGATGAGGATACCCAGGTGATTTTTGGACGTGAACTGGTGCAGACAGGAGAAGCTCAGAGCCTGGATAATCTGGACGATCTGGAAGATAGTGAAAAGGCTAAGATTCCAAAGGAGAATCCCTATATTTATCATCCGGAAACAGACAATCCGGAGGAAATCATTGCCCGCTATCTTGGGGCTGCGAATTTAGAAAAAGGTTATGAAGTTTCCGTGGATGAAGACAATGGAACCTTTACAGCTCATTGGGCAGGAGATGAATATTATGATCCCAGGGACTACGTTGGAAGCTACAGAATAACGGATGATAACTATATCAATATTTGCTGGAGAGAGGCCACCAGTGAGTATGGCGATAAATGCTATGGTGCGGTTCTGGTAGACCGCTGGAACCAGTTTACGATAAATGAGGATCTTGGAAATCTGGCCGAAGTTATGACTGCCATGGCAAATGACATAAACAGCGGACGTGTTTTCACAGCTTACAGGACAGAAATCACAGAAGGCTCTGAAAACCAGGGTGCTGTGAAATTTATAGATGAGGATTACGAGGTTTCCTATAGCTACCAGATCATTCCAGGTGCAGATCCTATGGTGACACTTACCAGGTATGATTCGGAATATGATTATGAACAGGTGTATACAAATTATCAGCTGAGGGAAATGCTGTAGGAAAATAGAAAAATTGGAAAATGTGAAATTGGCACTCACCTCTTGATAATGAAAGTCGATTTTTGTCCTGGCTTGTGTATCCTAGAAGTGCCTGTTTTACAGGCTTTCCGGGGCATCAGTCATTTTGTCTGGTATTGTAAAGCAGTGTCAGATTTGTCGTAAATGTCGTAAATTTGTGGTCAAAAAATGATGAGAAATGGAGAGTGCTAATAAAATGAACGCAGGCAGCCAGAGAACGGGAAGAAGTGATCCTGAAACAGTTGGAAGAAAAAGAACCATTACCGGATAAAGAGAAAAATCAGATTGCCTGGGTAAGAGCTGCTAATCAGCACAGAGCGATTGCGGAAGAGATTATTCTCAAGGAATTGATTTATGTATAAATGTTGCCAGTAAACAATCTAGCAGATAACTAACGAAAATAGAATATTGTGAGCGAAGTAAGGCGTGAGTCATAGAAATGTGGCTTGCGTCTTTTTCTTTGCCTGAAAGGAAGTGATAAGTTACTGACATTTTTCAAAGACGCTGGTCTTGATGGAAAAGCAGGCTGGCAATTGTTCAAAGAGAAGGAGTATCTTGGCAAATTGGATAACCAGAAAGAAGTTGAGAAATTACTGGAACAGTATATTCTTCGGTTTGAGCGAGATCCAAAAGAAGAACCGGAACTGAGCCGGTTTCACTTATTTGATGCAAAAGGAAATATATATCAAAGGTCAGTGACCTTTTGACACCCTAATCCTGTTTATAAATAAATACATTCAAATTTGAGTAGGCATACAGGAAAAAGTAGGGTAAAATAATGCATATGCTGAAAGAATGGGAGAAAAGAAGCTGTGGAAACCGGTTCTGGTTCTTGCCTGTCTGATAGGAATATCAAGATTGTATTTGTATGTGCATTATCCCACAGATGTTCTTGGCGGAGTCCTGGCAGGCGCTATATCAGGATATCTGGGATATCGGTTCATCCAGGCCATTTTTTACAGAATAAAACAAGAAGGGGGAGGACCATGTCCGAAGTAAAGAATAAGAAAAAGAAATCCAGTATGATTCAGGTCAGTATTGGTGTTCTGGCAGTTATTCTGGCTATTCTTATTATTATAATGATGGGAATTGTTTCTGATATTCAGGGAACGGCTCGTATTGTAAATTATACTGGTTTAGTCCGTGGAGAGACACAGAGGATCATCAAGCTGGAGGTTGCCGGGGAACAGGACGATGCAATGATCCAGGAGGTAAGGTCTTTCATTGATGGTCTGCGCAATGGAAATACGAAACTGAATCTGGTATATCTGAATGATACGGATTTTCAGAATAAAATGCAGGAACTGGACGAGGGATTTTCTGATCTGTATAAAGAAATCTGTTTGGGGCGGTCTGAAGGATATGAAAAAACAGATATTATATCCAGAAGTGAGGATTTCTTTGTAATCTGTGATGAAGCAACAGGTCTGGCCGAAAAATATTCGCAGAAAAAAGCCACATCCTTATCATTGCTTGAAAAATATATCACAGCAGATATTGTTGTGTTGATGCTGCTGATCGGATATGAGTTTATAAAAGCAATACAGTATGCTGCAATGAACCGTCTGTTGCAGCGAAAAGTATATCTGGATGATGCGACAGGACTTCCGAACAAAAATAAATGTGAAGAATTACTGAGTGAGGAAGAAACGGATGCAGATACCGGTGTCTGCAGTTTTGACCTTAATAATCTCCGGCGTATTAATGACAGCAGAGGACATGAAGCCGGTGATGCCTATATCCGTAGATTTGCTATCTGCCTGCGGGCTTCCATACCAGCAGAGCAGTTTGTGGGAAGAGCAGGTGGAGATGAGTTTCTTGTAGTTACCCATGGACTGGACAGGGAACAGATGACACAGTGCCTTGAAAAGGTGCGCAGAGATATGGCAGAGGAATCCAGAGTGTATCCGGATACTCAGCTAAGCTATGCGGTAGGTTTTGCACTGGCCTGTGATTTTCCCGGAAGTACAATGAGGGAGCTGTTTAACTGCGCAGACAAAAACATGTATATCAATAAGAATCATGTAAAAAGGGAAGAGGCTGCAGCAGAAAAGAATCAGGGATATCAGCTGTTAAAGCTGCTTAATCAGCACGGCAGTAATTTCTCAGATTGTCTGTATTGTGATGCCGGGATGGATACCTATCGGGCGATTCGTTCCAGTGAAAATTTTTTCCTGGCCTCTGATGGTGCATATTCCGGTGCAGTGGAACAGATCATAGAGGAACAGATTGAAAAGTCTTGTCAGGCAGATATTCGCGAAGGGCTGCAGATTTCGGAACTTCAAAAGAAAATGCATACGAAGAAAGATGTGCTGGAATATGAGTATAATATCGGGAAACAGGGGGCATATAACCGCCTGACACTGATTCCTGTGGACTGGGATGAGGACAAAAAGCTGCATCATTTTCTCCTGGCATTTGAAACCATCCGAAAGACTTCAGAAGGTCAGACAGGGGCAAAAGAGCAGCTGCAGCTTTATTATGAACAGCTGAAACAGTCTATCCTGGAAAATGACAGCTATGTGGATGCGCTTCTGGAATTGTCAGATGTGATCTATACAGTAAATCTGACAAAAGATGTTCTGGAAAGAAGGATTGTACTGAATGGAAAAGAACAGAAGAGCCGGGAACTTTTTATGGATTATTCACTTCCATGTTCTTATCAGGATTACTGCTGGGAATATGAGAAAAAAATCACCCAGGAAACAATTGCCGGTTACTGTATGACAGATAATTGTGAAAAGCTTCGTAAGAGGTTTGAGAACGGAGAAACAAATATGTCTGTGGAGTATTGTGCCCGCGAAGATGATGGAAGTATCCGCTGGGTACAGAAAACAGTTCTTATGACCAGAATGGTGGTGTTTGATACAGAAATTCTTGCTGAGATCCCTATGATTTATGCAATCATTCTGTTGCAGGATACCACACAGAGACATGAACGGGATGAGCAGGAACAGGCACGCCTTCAGGCTGCATTTAATGAAATGCGTGCCGAGAGCAGGGCGAAAACGAATTTCCTAAGCCGTATGAGCCATGATATCAGGACACCTTTGAATGGTATTATTGGTCTGTTAAAGATTGATGAGACCCATTTTGAGGATAAAGCACTGATACGGGAAAATCATAAAAAGATGAAGATAGCAGCGGATTATTTACTTTCCCTTATTAATGATGTTCTGCAGATGAGCAAAATAGAGGAAGGTCATATTGTTTTGACTCATGAATATATCTGTCTTAAAGATCTGGTCTATGAGATTGAGAGCATTATCACACACAGGGCAGCAGATGAGGATATTCAGTGGATTTATGAGAAAAATAAGGAGGATATTCCCTATCCTTATGTCTATGGAAGCTCACTGCATCTTCGCCAGATTTTTCTGAATATCTATGGAAACTGCATTAAGTATAACCGGCCGGGAGGAAAGATTACCACGGTAATGGAGGCTGTAGATGTACAGGATGGGATCTGTACATACAGATGGACAATTTCTGATACAGGTATAGGGATGAGTGCAGAGTTCCTAAGCCGCATTTTTGATCCGTTCTCACAGGAAAAAACAGATGCCCGTAGTGTTTATCAGGGAACTGGTCTGGGAATGGCGATTGCCAGGGGATTGATTGAGCAGATGCATGGAAGTATTGAAGTGACAAGTCAGGTGGGAGTTGGATCTGTGTTTGTCATTACCATTCCTTTTGAGATTGCAGAGAAACAGAAAAAGGATGAGGAAATTGCAGAGAAATATAATATTCGTGGATTGCATCTGTTGGCAGCCGAGGATAATGAGCTTAATGCTGAAATCATAGAAATGTTGCTGACTGATGACGGTGCGAAGGTTACAGTTGCAAAAAACGGCAGACAGGCGGTGGAGTACTTTGAAAGTAATTCTCCGGGAACCTTTGATGCCATATTGATGGATGTCATGATGCCTGTTATGGATGGTATCGCAGCAACAAAAGCCATACGTGCTATGGACAGGGCGGATGCAAAAACAGTTCCGATCATTGCAATGACTGCAAATGCATTTGAGGAAGATGCAAAAAGATGTCTCGCAGCCGGCATGACCGCACATCTGGCAAAACCATTCCAGATAGAAGATGTGGAAAAGGCCATTGTGGAGTGCTGTGGAAAGTAATGCCATCTGCAAGATCTATTGCCATCAGTAAATTATCAGAAGCAGCTAGTAAGTTAATTTTTGTTCCAATAAAAATAAAAAAATCAATAGTTTTGGGACTACAATCCTAAAACTATTGATTTTTTTGTTGCTTTTGGAATATAATTAGTAAAGAAAGGAGCATTATTATGATTATAGAAAGAAAAGAATATTTAGAAAAACTGATAGCCTAGAAAGATAAGCAGTTGATTAAAATTGTTACAGGTGTACGACGTTGTGGAAAATCTATGCTTCTGGAAATTTATCGCAATTATTTAAAAGAGCATGGGATTGAGGAAGAACAGATTATTTCTATTAATTTTGAAGATCTTGATTATGAAGAACTGACAGATTACAGGAAATTATATAAATATTTAAAGGAACGTCTGCTTGATGGAAAAATGACATATATTTTCCTTGATGAAATTCAGAATGTAACAGATTTTCCGAAAGTGTTGGACAGTCTTTATATTAAAAAAAACATAGATATTTATGTGACTGGTTCCAATGCATATATGTTGTCCAGTGAGATTGCAACTATGATTTCAGGAAGATATATTCAGATTGAAATGTTGCCGTTGTCTTTTAAGGAATATATGGAGAGTACTGGCAGTATGAATGACAGAGGAATCAAATATGCTGAGTATTTGCAGAATAGTTCATTTCCGTTTACACTGGAATTAAAAAATCAGCCAGATGAGATCAGAGATTATCTGGAAGGAATCTATAATACGATTGTTGTAAAGGATATTATAAACAGAAAAAAAATTACAGATACTATGATGCTTAAGAGTGTCTTAAGATTTGTGTTTGATAATATAGGAAATCCATTGTCATCAAAAAAAATTGCAGATACGATGACCTCAGAAGGGCGAAAAATTGATACAAAAACGGTGGAAAAATATCTAGAGGCTTTTAGCGAGAGTTATATTATATATCAGGCAAAACGTTATAATATAAAGGGAAAACAATATTTAAAAACTCTTGAAAAATATTATATAGTTGATATTGGAATGAGGTATATGCTTTTAGGTTCGAGGCAGGCAGATGCAGGACATGTTCTGGAAAATATAGTCTATCTGGAATTGTTACGTCGAGGATATGAGGTGTATGTTGGAAAAATCGATTCATATGAAGTGGATTTTGTGGCACAGAATAAAAAGGGAACAGTATATTTCCAGGTGGCACTGACTGTACGAGATAAAAATACACTTTTAAGAGAATTAAGGCCATTACAGGCGATACGAGATCATTATCCAAAGATTATCCTAACAATGGATGAAGAACCAGAAGAACAATATGAGGGAATTCGACGTATTAATGCCAGAGACTGGTTATTGGGGATTGTAGACTGAGCAATGCAAATTCATGGTAATAATATATATAAACAGAAGATACATTTGTTGATAGCAGTGAAAGTGCAAGATAAGTTGCAAAAATATGTTGTTCCTTTTTATGCAGTATGTGATGGGGGCTGGATGTCCGGTGGATATCCGTCTAGCACAGACCGTAGCGTTCACAAAATCTTCACAAAATAATTAGCACTCACCTCTTGACAGTGCTAATAATAGGTGCTATATTACAACTAGAACAAAGGAAGGGGATAAAAAGAAAGCAAAAGCGAAAGGCTTTATGAATTCCCTACCACCCGAGTTCCAAGAAACAAGGTAAACAGCATATATAAAAAGGAGAGATGACTTATGTTAATGCCTAGTATTTTTGGAGAGAACTTATTTGATGATTTCTTTAATGATTTTCCATTCTATTATGATGATAAAGCAATGAAAGATACCGAGAAGAAGCTTTATGGCAAGAGAGCCAGCCACGTTATGAAGACTGATATTAAGGAAATGGATAACGGTTATCAGCTGGTAGTCGATCTTCCAGGATTTACCAAAGATGAGATTAAGGCTTCCCTGGAGAATGGCTACCTGACCATCAGCGCTGAGAAAGGTCTGGACAAAGATGAGCAGGAGAAAGAATCCGGTCATTACATCCGCAGGGAGCGTTACGCAGGAGCCTGCAGCAGAAGCTTTTATGTAGGCGAGGATGTTCAGCAGGAGGATATTAAGGCTGAGTTTAAACATGGCATTCTGAAACTGTTTGTTCCGAAGAAAGAAGCGAAACCAGCAGTGGAAGAGAAGAAACACATTGCCATCGAAGGATAACTTTTCCCCTTTCAGAAGCATATTCTGAGAGAATAGCATAATTAAGAAGTAAGATGCCGCAGAATCACGGAAAATGGTGGTTCTGCGGCATCTTTTTTTACATTTGTTCGCTATTTTTCTGTCTTGACAATGCCTGTTGATTTAGCTATAATGGTGAAACTGTGAATATCCTAGTGAATTTGTACCCTTTTGGGTAATGAAATGTCTGCTTCTGCAGGCATTAACAATTATAAAAGTGGACTGTTTGGCGAATGAATGTTATCTGTGGTTGGTATATTTCTGCAGCTTTTTGTTCAGGACTTTTATAGTAATGGAATTTTCCGGGAGAAACAGCATATAAGAAATGTATGATACGGGGCGACAAGCCGCCGGAATGAAAGGGAGTAAGGCTATAATGGAAGAAAAGAAGAACTTACTAACCTATGCAGGACTTAAAAAACTGGAAGAAGAGCTGCATGATTTAAAGGTAGTAAAAAGAAAAGAAGTAGCAGGTAAGATCAAAGAGGCAAGAGAGCAGGGAGACCTGTCCGAGAATGCAGAGTACGATGCAGCTAAAGATGAGCAGAGAGATATCGAAGCGCGTATTGAAGAAATTGAGAAAATCCTGAAGAACGCTGAGGTTGTAGTTGAGGACGAAGTCGATCTTGACAAGATCAGCGTAGGATGTAAAGTAAGAGTACATGACTTCGAGTTTGACGAAGATATAGAACTGAAGCTGGTTGGCTCCACAGAGGCAAACAGCCTGGAAGGCAAGATTTCTAATGAATCTCCTGTAGGAAAGGCTCTTATGGGCGCACACACAGGTGATATTGTAGAAGTAGAGCTGCCATCCGGTATCATGAAGTACAAAGTGCTGGAAATCCAGCGTAATATTTAAGGAGGCACAAAAGTGGCAGAACAGAAGAATCAGGATCTGAATCAGCTTCTGAAAATCCGCCGTGATAAACTGGCAGAGCTTCAGGCGAATGGCAAGGATCCATTTCAGATAACAAAATTTAATCAGACCCATCATTCATTGGAAGTAAAGAACCTTTATGAGGCACACGAAGCAGAGCTGCTGAAGGATCGTACAGAGCCGGATGTAACAGGTCTTGATGAAGAGCAGGCGAAGGAAGTTCAGAAGAACGACTACGAAGAGAGAAGAAGTATTATGGATGCCAGCCCGCTCCATGTGGCAATCGCTGGACGTATGATGTTCAAGAGAGTCATGGGAAAAGCTTCTTTCTGCAATATCCAGGACTTACAGGGAAACATTCAGGTATATGTTGCAAGAGACGCTATCGGAGCAGATTCTTATGCAGACTTTAAGAAATCTGATATCGGCGATATCTTCGGTCTGGAAGGTTTTGCATTTAGAACCAGAACCGGTGAGATTTCTATTCATGCAGAGAAAATGACTCTTTTATCAAAGAGCCTGCAGATCCTTCCGGAGAAATTCCACGGACTGACAGATACAGATATGCGTTATCGTCAGAGATATGTAGATCTGATCATGAACCAGGAGAGCAAGAACGTATTTATCAAGCGCTCTCAGGTCATTAAAGAGATCCGAAACTTCCTTGCTGGCCGTGACTTCATGGAAGTAGAGACTCCAATGCTGGTTTCCAATGCTGGTGGTGCAGCTGCCAGACCATTTGAGACACATTACAATGCACTGAATGAAGATGTTAAGCTTCGTATTTCACTGGAACTTTATCTGAAACGACTGATCGTTGGCGGACTTGAAAGAGTCTACGAGATTGGCCGTGTATTCCGTAATGAGGGTGTTGATACCCGTCATAATCCGGAATTTACACTGATGGAGCTTTACCAGGCATATACAGATTATGAAGGAATGATGGAACTTACGGAATCCATGTTCCGCTATCTGGCAGAGAAGGTCTGCGGTTCCACCAAGATTTCTTACAATGGTATCGAGATTGATCTTGGAAAGCCATTTGAGCGTCTGACCATGAATGATGCGATCAAGAAATATGCAGGAATTGACTTTGACCAGGTTGCAGATGATGAAGCTGCCAAGAAGCTTGCTGCCGAACATCATATCGAGTATGAGGAGCGTCACAAGAAAGGCGATATTATCAATCTCTTCTTCGAAGAATATTGTGAGAAAGAGCTGATTCAGCCTACATTTATTATGGATCACCCAATCGAGATTTCTCCGTTGACTAAGAAGAAACCTTCTGATCCAAACAAGGTAGAGCGTTTTGAGCTTTTCATTAATACATGGGAAATGTGTAACGCATATTCCGAGCTGAATGATCCGATTGATCAGCGCGAACGTTTCAAGGCGCAGGATGCACTTGCAGATGCTGGTGATGAAGAAGCAAACCATACAGATGAAGATTTCCTGAATGCGCTGGAAATCGGTATGCCGCCGACAGGTGGTATTGGATACGGAATCGACCGTCTGGTTATGCTTCTCACCGATAGCCAGGCCATCCGTGACGTACTGCTCTTCCCGACAATGAAGTCCCTGGACGCTAAGAAGGGCGAAGGGAAGGCTGAAAAGGCAGTAGAAAATGCTGCTGTGGCAGAGGAAAAGGTTGCAGAAAAGATTGATTTCTCCAACGTAAAAATCGAACCATTGTTTGAAGAAATGATTGATTTCGATACCTTTGCAAAGGCTGATTTCCGTGCAGTAAAGATTCTGGAATGTGAAGCAGTACCGAAGTCAAAGAAGCTTTTAAAGTTCACTCTGGATGACGGAACAGACCGGAAACGCACGATTTTAAGCGGTATTCACGAGTATTACGAGCCAGAAGATCTGATTGGCAAGACAGCGATTGCAATCGTAAATTTGCCTCCGAGAAAGATGATGGGCATTGATTCCGAGGGTATGCTGATTTCAGCAGTACACGAGGAAGATGGACATGAGGGATTAAATCTTCTCATGGTGAATGACTGGATTCCGGCAGGTGCGAAGTTGTACTAAGAATCAGAAAATCCATAGACTTTTATGAGTTTATCGAGTGTTTGACATCAAATTGACATCAAATTTGTGTCATTCGGTGGACTAATATGGACTGAAAAGGGATGTTTTAGAAATCAGAACCTTTCAAAACTTAATAGTTGAATGCTATTAAAAGGACATTTTCCAATAAAACGGAGAGTGTCCTTTTTCTGTTGTTATGGTCAAAACAAAATCAAAATAACACAAGGAGGGTTCTATTATGACAAGTACAGCGTTAGGAGCAGAAACCAAAAAGGAAGAAAAGATTATTTTTATCAGCGATGCACATGAGAAATTCTACTACGAGAAGTTAAAGGAAGTCCGGTATCAGGATGTTTACCACAAGGCACTCTGCTATTGTCTTGGGATCAGCGATGATACCAGAAGAAATGTTTACAGAATTTATGATTTCAAAACAGGATGCGTAATAACAGAGTGTTTACACGAAGGCTGGCAGACCAGTGGAAGTGTGAGAGTGATCAGAATGGCATTCAATCTGTATTGCAATGGAACACCAAGTGTTTCCGATTATGAAGATGCAGAAGAACAGGTGGACGAGTGCAGGCAGTACACGGTGGAGGAAATATTCTGCTGTGCTTATGCACCATATTTCTGGCAGGCAATTCAGATTCGGTATCCGGAATATGCCACATACAACCATAAGCTGTATGCCTTATTGGGAGGAACAGACTAATGTTAAAAGTCAGATTGATGGGAACAAAGAATGATATTAAGTGGTTCGGAAAGATTTTGCAGAGGAATCCGAAAGTGGAAGTAACGGAGTTTTCCGAGATGTATCCGAATAAGGGAACGAAGAAATTTTACAGGGCGTATGTAGAAGTAAAGAAAAGAAACGTAGCAGAAAAATAGCAGAAAACAAAGGAGAATCTATCATGTGTAAAATAATCGCAATCGCAAACCAAAAAGGTGGTGTGGGCAAGACCACCACAACCAGTAATTTAGGCATAGGATTGGCAAAACAGGGCAAGAAAGTCCTGCTGATTGATGCCGATGCACAGGGCAGTCTGACAGACAGTCTTGGCTTCACAGAGCCGGACAAGCTAGAGGAAACACTTGCAACAGCACTTGGCAATATCATCAATGATGAAGATATGGAAGCGGATTATGGTATCCTGAAACACAAAGAGGGAATTGACCTGATGCCGGGAAACATTGAGCTTTCCGGTCTGGAAGTATCACTTGTAAATGTGATGAGCAGAGAGCTTGTGATGCGTTCCTACATAGAGCTGGTAAAGGATAATTATGATTATATTCTGATTGACTGTATGCCCTCTCTCGGCATGATTACTATAAACGCTTTTGCCTGTGCGGACAGTATTCTGATTCCAGTGCAGGCGGCATATCTTCCGGCAAAAGGGTTGCAGCAGCTTATTAAGACCATAGGAAAGGTCAGGAGACAGATTAACCCGAAGCTGATGATTGAGGGGATTCTGCTGACAATGGTGGATGCTCGAACCAATTATGCAAAGGACATTACTGCATTACTGGTGGAGAATTACGGTAGCAAGGTGCGGATATTTGAAAACAGTATTCCCATTTCCGTCCGTGCGGCAGAGATTTCCGCAGAGGGTGTCAGTATCTACGAACATGATCCGAAAGGCAAAGTAGCCGCTGCTTATCAGTCTTTGACGGAGGAGGTGCTTGGGAATGAGTAAAGCAGGAAGTGCCGCAAAGGTAAAATTAAGCAGTTATGATGATTTATTTGGAAATGCAGAAGAAAAGACAGGGAGCGAAGAGCAGATTATCAGAGCCAAGCTCACGGATTTGCATGAGTTTAGAAATCATCCGTTCCGTGTACTGGACGATGAAAAAATGGAAGAAACAACGGAAAGCATCAGTAAGTATGGGGTGCTCGTACCGGGAATTGCAAGACCGAGGGCAGAGGGTGGCTATGAAATCATAGCCGGACACCGCAGAAAACGAGGTTCAGAACGGGCAGGAAAAGAGGATATGCCTGTGATAGTCCGCAATTATACAGACGATGAAGCTACGATTATCATGGTGGATTCCAACATTCAGCGTGAGGACATTCTGCCAAGTGAGAAGGCGAAAGCTTATGCCATGAAATACGAGGCTATGAAGCATCAGGGCAGAAAAGGAAACGGAAATACGCTTGACGAGGTAGGAGAAGCTGCCGGAGAAAGCGGAAAGACGGTGCAACGGTATATCTGGCTTGCAAGGCTGTCCGATGAGCTGCTAGAGTTGGTTGACAGAAAGAAAATCGGTCTGGTACAGGGTGTTGACATTTCCTTTCTGTCGGAAGATGCACAACAGTGGGTGCTGGTAATCCTTGAGGAAAGCGGAGCAAATATTTCCACAGTACAGTCTGCCAAGCTGAAGGAATATGGGAAAAGCGGCGAACTGACGCTGCCGATGGTGCGTCTGATACTGACCGAGGAAAAGCCGAAAGAGAGGAAAGTTACAATCAAGTCTGAAAAAATCAGCCAGTTTTTTTCAGAGGAATACTCCAGCGAAGAGATTGAGGGGATTATCCTGCAATTATTGGAGGAATGGCAGAAGAAACAGTAAAGGGGGTGCGGTAAAATGGGTAAACAGATACAGTTTGATTATTACTATGGGATTGAAGCAGAACAGTTTTCCTTTTATCGTGTTCCTCGGTTGCTGATTAAAGACGAGCGTTTCAAGGGGCTTAGCAGCGATGCCAAGCTCCTGTACGGTCTGATGCTTGACCGTATGTCACTGTCTATGAAAAATGGCTGGTTGGATGAAGAAAACAGAGCCTATATCATTTATACTCTTGATAATGTCATGGAGGATTTGGGATGTGCAAAAGCAACCTGTGTTAAGATTATGAAAGAGTTGGACAGTGATAATGGGATAGGATTGATCGAAAAGAAACGCAGGGGACTTGGAAAACCGGATATTATTTATGTAAAGAATTTTGCCACAATAGGAGAAGCAGAAGAAGAAACGCCTGCAAATGCTGATGTTTCCACAGAAGTTCAGGATTTGAACCTCAAGAGTTCTAAAAGTTATACTTCCAGAAGTTCAGAAACTGAACTTCAAGAGGTTCAAAAAGCAGACTTCCAGAAGTCTAAAAATTTTACTTCAAGAAGTACAATATCTGAACTTGCGGAAGTTCAAAAAGCAGACCCTAATTATACTAACTATAATCATACTAACCAGAGTAATATTGATAGGAATTATATCAATCCTATCAATCAATCCGGCAGTGAGTTGGAAGGGGAGATTGATGTGATGGAAGATGTCAATGCTTACATGGAAATCATCAAAGAGAATATTGAGTACGAACATCACATGAAATATGGCAGATGGCAGGACAAAGGGCTGTATGAGGAATTGTATGAGGTAATCTGCGAGATTGTATGTGTGAAGCATAAGACTGTTAAAATCGGTGGAAATGATTATCCATATGAGCTTGTAAAATCAAAGTTCCTCAAACTGAATAGCTCCCATTTGGAATATGTGATAGGATGTATGCAGGAAACAACTACGAAAATTGCAAATATCAAGGCATATATGGTAACAGCTCTTTATAATGCACCCTCAACGATGAATCATTATTATCAGCAGGAGGTACAGCATGATATGTACGGAGGTGGCTGGAATGAAAAGAATATTGGTTAAAATTGTGCTTCCGGTATCGTTGCTGGCAGTTTGGATGATAACCTGTTATCCGATTTGCAGAAAAGCAGAAGGATTTGATTTTTTCCTGTATTGGGTACTGGTCGGCTGTCCTTATGGGATCAGAAAAATGTGTATGATTCTCATACCAAAAAATTTCGGAATTGCAGGAAGTATAGG
This sequence comes from Ruminococcus sp. RTP21358st1_G6_RTP21358_211008, assembly GCF_040908885.1. NCBI lineage: Bacteria > Bacillati > Bacillota > Clostridia > Eubacteriales > Oscillospiraceae > Ruminococcus > Ruminococcus sp. RTP21358st1_G6_RTP21358_211008. Next base: position 54,290 of record NZ_JBDGDM010000001.1, on the reverse strand, counting down.
AATACTGGCACTGAACTGTATTGTAGGTGGTCTGATTGGCGGTGTGGTTGTAATTCTGAGAATGGTTATGGTGCTGATGGAGATAATAAAGATAATCAGTGATACTTCTGGACACGATGTCCAAAGGTGCAGATGAAAAGCGAAAATGAAAAAGGCATTGTTCATCAATCAGAACAACACCTTTAATTATCATCCGGGACGTATTCCATAATCTCTTCAATCCGGCAGTTAAGTATCTGGCAAAGCCTGTTTAAAATAAGCGTTTTTACAACAAGGTTCTGCCGAAGCCGCTGAAGCTGTGCTTTATCAATGCCATAATCTTTGATAAGCTGGTACTGGCTGATTCCTTTTTCCTTTAGCGTACGCCAAAGCGGATCGTATTTAATCATACTGAAAGCTCCTTTCCACACTTGTATTCTAAGTGCATGAAACATATAATAATATGGTGCGTGTACGCACCATAAAACATACAAGGAGAGTAAAAAAGTTATGGAACATAATGAGTTTAAGGATCAGCTATACGAAGTATTAGATGAAAATGATGTGGCTTTAGGGATTGAGGATATAGATACCTCTGATGCCGCAAATATTTTTACAATAAAAACAAGGGACGGAAGTGTTTTTGAAATAGAAACACGGAAGATTGAATAAGAGGCAGCACGATGCCTCGAAACAGGAGGTTTGCAACTGTGGAGAAAAGTTACATTACAGACATAGAACGGGAACGGTGCAAAAAGGTTGCCGCAGCCTATGCAGAACTGTATGAGCTGGAAAGCATTTTGGTATTGGATGTAGGACGGTACGGTTTTGTGAAGCTGCAATATTACACACCGGAGTATGGATTTAATGATGTTATAACCTATACAGACAGTGAGAGTATGTTTGAGGACTTATGGCAGGAATGGCTTGATACCCGGCTCTATCTCTTCGCAAAGGGAACGCCGATGCTGGAAATGGGATATGAGGAAATCTTCAAATGTCTGCCGGAGGAAAAACAGAAAGAGCTTTTAGAGCAAAAAGCAGTATTTGCAAAAATGGCAGAAATAGAACTGAAATAAAACAGCGTCAGGGCAGTTATGAATTGAAAGATTTGTAGCTGCCCTTTTTTTATTGCTTTTGGACACGATGTCCAGAAGCGGAAAGGAGCAAAATGGAATCATTACGAGATGTAAAAAGAGTTATGGAACGGGAGATAGAGAAAGGGAGCTGCCCATTACAGTTTGAATATCTGGAATTTGGAGAAAAACCGTTTCAGTTCATAGAATCAGAGGAAAAGCTGAATGAGGTGCTTTCGTATTTGTTGCGGTTGGGGGAATATAGAGGATATACGGAGCATCTTGTAGGAAATAACGTGTATATGGATTTGGATATGTTGTGCCGGAAAATTCAGTTTAAGCGTACCCATTCCCCTGTGGAGCGTAGTGAAATCCAGTGGAAAATACAACGCTATAAAAATAAACTGAAACCGGACTATGCAGGTAAGGTTTGTTTAGAAATAGTGCAGTGCGTTTTCAGTCTGCCGGAAGGAGCAGCGGAGAAGGACCAGATTGTATATGATGGACAGAAAACCTATGCTTTTGCCATGTCAAATAAGTATATTCTGGGACTTTTTACTCATTGTGAAGCCGCAAGAAAATCTGCTGTGGAGGACGGTGTGGAGTTTGTACATCTGCCGGAGAATGAACAGAAAATCGTCAGTCTTGAAAATGTGAGGAATGTGTTGTTTCAGGCATTGCTGCTTGATAATGTTACGGTGGAGAATGGTCTGTTCCATGCACAGATGTGTACGGTTATGCTGTTGAAATAAATGTACCGGAAATATTTGATACAGGCATAAATTTTGTTATAATGGCTTTGAACAGAATTTGTCCGAAAGAGGGATTGTATGAAACCAAATCATCATTCACTGGCATATAAACAGCAGAAACAGCCGAATAAGACCTATAAGGATTTAAAACAGAAGCAGAAGATGAAAATAGCAGACTGGATGTTTCGGGAAACCTGCATTTTCTATAAGGAAAATGGAGAGATACCAAATGAGGAGGTAGCAAAGCAGATTATTGACCGGATTTATGAAAAACTGAAATCTCTTGCAATCTGGGTTCCGTATGAAGAGGTTTACCGAGCATATCTTTTAAAATTGCCACGATATGAGCTTCGTATTGCGGAAAATGGGATACCGGAAGAAAAGCCGCCGAAGGAGAAAAAGGAGGATGTGCCGAAAAAGAAAAAGGGAAGCAGTAATAAGCGGTGTCCGGTATGCGGCAGGAGAATGAAACAGCAGTTTATTGGTTTGCAGCATTGCAAATGTGGAATGAGCTGGAAAAAGGACATCGGCTTTTTTGAGCGAACCGGAGATATGGTGTTTGCCTTGGAGCGGAGAAAAATAGGAAATAAACAAAAACAGTGCCCTGTCATTCGATATAAGGAATAGGGCATGGAAAAACAGAAAACAGCGTCAGGGCAGTTATGAGTCGAAAGATTTGTAGCTGCCCTTTTTTATTGCTTTTGGACACGATGTCCAGAAGCCGGATGGAGGTCAGATGAAATGAAAAAGAGAGAATTTCAGAAAAAAGCAGCCGCAGCGTTATTGGGAAAACTGGCAGATGTTGTGATGGAACTGGAAGAAAATCCAAACATCACAATAACGTCGGAGTATCATAGTAGCTATTTTAAATTGAGAAAGAATTACAATCTGATTCAGATTTCGGTCAAGCAGACAGGAGAGCTGACGTATCAGTTGACGGATATGCTGGGAAACACAGGCAGAAGTCAGATTTATGTACAATATCATGCTGGAGATGATCCGGAACATTTGATAAAGAAGTTTGTTGAGGATTTTGGGCGGCTTTATAAGGATTTTCTTTTAGCGGGAACGCTGCATGATTTTGTTCGTATCCAGTTATCTGTGGATGCAGATACAGAGGAAGCATTAAGGGAGTACGAGGACTGTATCAGAGCAGGCTGCCTGTAAATCAGAATTTTTGGACACGATGTCCAGAAGCGGAAAGGAGAGAACATGAAATATTTACTACATCGGCTGCTTGTTCCGCCCTGAAGGAACAGCAGTAAAAAGGAAAGAAGGAGGTACAGATGCAGGAAGAAGTAACGCAGAAAACAATCGCCCTTGTGATTAAGGCTGCAAAGCTGGATGCCAATATCCTGAAATCTGCCATGAGAATGTATCTGAATCATTGCAGAAAACAGGCACAGAAAACGCATGGGAAAGTGTCGGTTAAGGAACTGGTGGGCGAGGGTGCAGGTGCTTCATCCATTGAAATCACAGATGGCAATATCAAATCCTTTGAGCGGGTAGCTCGTAAATACAATGTTGATTTTGCTGTGAAAAAGGATAAGACCACCGAGCCACCGAAGTATCTGGTATTTTTCAAGGGCAGGGATGCCGATGCTGTGGCACAGGCATTTAAGGAATTTGTTTATGGAAATGAGAAAAAGAACAGTAGGACTTCTGTAAGGCAGAAATTAAAGCATTTCCGGGATGTGGTATCAAAGGATCAGAACAAAGAACGGAGCCGGGAAAAGAATAAGGACAGGGGGCAGAGCCTATGACTAATATCATAGCAGGCATTACCAAAGATTTAAAAGCTGTCCCCAAAAAGCTGAAGGAAAAAGCAAAAAGTGCAGATGTTAAAAAGCTGATACTGCTGAATCTTCCCTATGTGCTTGCCGGGTACTTCTGTAATAAGGCAGCATTTTTATGGAGAGTGGCAGAGGGCAGTAATGCGTCTGACAAGATGATGGTAGTAATGAGCCAAATGGACAGGATGTTTTCCAATCCGTTCCCCAGTTTTTTTCTGAGTGATTTGCTGATTGGAATCGCCGGAGGCGTTGCCTTAAAATTCATTGTTTATTATAAGGCGAAGAATGCCAAGAAATTCCGGCAGGGTGTGGAATACGGTTCTGCACGGTGGGGGAATGCCAAAGATATAGAGCCATATATGGATTCTGTATTTGAAAATAATATTCTTCTGACCGCTACGGAGCGTCTGATGATGTCCGGCAGACCGAAAGAACCGAAGTATGCAAGAAATAAAAATATTCTTGTGATTGGCGGTTCCGGCTCCGGTAAAACAAGATTTTTCGTGAAGCCGAACCTGATGCAGATGCACTCGTCCTATTGCGTCACTGACCCGAAAGGCACAATCTTAGTGGAATGTGGGAAGATGCTGAAGCGGGGCAAGTATAAGATTAAAGTCCTCAACACCATAAACTTTGCAAAATCCATGCATTATAATCCATTTGCTTATCTGCGGAGCGAAAAGGACATTTTGAAACTCGTCAACACAATCATAGTCAACACAAAAGGAGAGGGGCAGCAATCCGGTGAGGACTTTTGGGTCAAAGCAGAAAAACTCTATTATACAGCATTGATTGCATACATCTGGTACGAAGCACCGGAGGAAGAACAGAATTTTGCCATGCTGATTGATATGATTGATGCAAGTGAAGCAAGAGAGGACGATGAAAACTTCAAAAATGCTGTTGATCTGCTCTTTGAGGAGCTGGAGGAAAAAGACCCGAACCATTTTGCTGTAAGGCAGTATAAGAAATATAAGCTTGCGGCAGGAAAAACAGCGAAGTCGATTCTGATTAGCTGCGGTGCGAGGTTAGCACCATTTGATATAAAAGAGCTGCGTGACCTGATGGAATATGATGAACTGGAGCTTGACACGCTGGGAGAGGAAAAAACAGCGTTGTTCGTTATTATTTCTGATACAGATGCTACGTTTAACTTTGTGGTGTCTATCATGTATTCCCAGCTCTTTAATTTGCTTTGCGACAAGGCAGACGATGTTTATAACGGAAGGCTCCCGGTTCATGTGCGTATGCTCCTTGATGAGTTTGCGAACATCGGGCAGATTCCACAGTTTGAGAAGCTGATTGCTACGATCCGAAGCAGGGAAATATCAGCTTCTATTATTTTGCAGTCAAAATCACAGCTCAAAGCGATTTACAGGGACAATGCCGATACCATAGAGGGCAACTGCGACACTACGCTGTTTCTCGGAGGAAAGGAAAAGACCACCCTAAAGGAATTAGCAGAGGTATTGGGGAAAGAAACCATTGACCTGTACAACACCTCGGATACGAGGGGGACGAGCCAGTCCTACGGTCTGAATTACCAAAAGACCGGAAAGGAACTGATGAGCCAAGATGAGATTGCTGTCATGGATGGCGGGAAATGTATTATGCAGCTTAGAGGTGTCAGACCATTTTTCTCGGATAAATTCGATATAACGAAGCACAAGCGGTACAAAGAGCTGTCCGATTATGACAAGAAAAATGCCTTTGATATGGAACAGTATGTGAAACATCTGCACCACTTGAAGGTCACAGAAAAGACAAAGGTAGATGAAGCCTTTGAATGCGGGGAGATTTCCCCGGATACAACTGAATAGGAACATTTGGACACGATGTCCAGAGGTACAGGAGTTTTGCGGATAGAAAGCAATGCTCCTTATTTTTTGCAAAAAATAAATTTTCGGAAAGAACGAGGTAACTGAATATGGCATTTTTTACATCAGCAGTAACAGGATTAAAGACCGTTGTAACCGCAATCGGAGCAGGCGTGGCAGTATGGGGCGTTATCAATCTTCTTGAGGGATACGGAAATGATAACCCAGGGGCAAAATCACAAGGGGTCAAGCAGCTCATGGCGGGTGGCGGTATTGTAATTGTGGCACAGACGGTAATTCCGCAGCTTACAAGCCTGTTTTCCTAAGTCATGGGAGCGATTCTCGACAAGATAACTGAATTTATAAAGGAAATACTGCAAGGGTGGGTCATGGACAACCTTACTACGATGTTTACAGATGTGAATGATAAGGTCGGAACAATCGCAGGGGAAGTCGGCAGGACACCCAGTTCATGGAACAGCGGAGTGTTTTCTATGATAGAGAACCTTTCGGAAAATGTGATGATACCCATAGCGGGCATGATCATCAGTGCGATACTCTGCTATGAGCTGATTACAATGGTCATGGATAAGAACAATATGCATGAAGTAGGAAGCGAGTTCTTTTTCCGTTACCTTATCAAAGCCTGTATCGCTGTGCTGCTTCTCAGCTACACCTTTGACATCACAATGGCGATTTTTGATGTGGGAAACCATATCGTGACCAGAGCAGGCGGTATTGTTTCGGGTTCCACTACCATTGATGTGACGGATACCCTAAAAACCATGTTTGACAGTCAGATTGATACAATGGGCATCGGCGAGCTGATCGGGCTTGGTATCGAAACTATGATTGTCAGCTTATGTATGAAAATCATCTCCCTGCTTATTACCGTCATGCTTTTCGGGAGAATGATTGAAATCTACCTTTATATTTCAGTAGCTCCGGTTCCCTTTGCCACATTCAGTAACCGGGAATGGGGCGGTATCGGCAACAATTATATCAAGGGACTGTGTTCACTGGCGTTTCAGGGATTTTTCATTATGGTATGCGTGGCAATCTATGCGGTGCTGGTATCCGGCATTGCGGTTGCGGACAATCTGCACACAGCACTGTGGTCGGTGGCAGCTTATACCGTTGTTCTGTGTTTCAGCCTGTTCAAGACAGGTTCCCTTGCGAAATCAATCTGGAATGCTCATTAGAACACATTTCAAAGAAAGGAGGGAACAGCCGGGGCTTGCAGTATCAGCTCCGGCTGTGATGTTATGGCAATATCCGTAGCAGTGCCAAAGAATTTAAGCGGCATAAAGACAAAAGTAGCGTTAAATCTGACGAAACGCCAGCTTATTTGCTTCAGCGGTGCAGGTGCGGTAGGGATTCCCTTTTACATTTTTACAAAAGGGTTTATCGGCACACAGGCATCGGCACTTTTGATGGTAGCGGTCATGCTGCCTTTTTTCTTTCTGGCAATGTATGAGAAGGACGGATTTCCGGCAGAGAAGATTCTGTATTTTATGATAAGGCAGAAATTCCTCACACCGGGGATTCGTCCCTACAAATCAGAAAATATTTACAGAAGATTAGAAGAAACAGAGCGTATAAAAGAGGAGGTGCGTAAACTTGAAGAAAAAGCAGGCGGCAGAAAAGCCGGACAGACATAAGAAAAAAGGAAAAACGAAGCCGGGGCTGACCTTTGTGGAGCGGAGAAGGCTTGCGGAGTTAAAACACATGCTTGCCGGAACGAATAAAAACGCAGAAAAGCCCACCACAGCACAGAAGACCATTACCTTTCAGAAGATGTACCGGGACGGTATCTGTCAGGTCACTTCTGGCTTTTATACGAAAATGGTGGAGTTTTACGATATAAATTATGACCTGCTGGAAATCGAGGATAAGGGGGAAATACTGGAGGAATACAGCAGGCTTATCAATTATTTTGACCCGTCTATTAAATTTGAGCTGTTCCTGTTCAACCGACAGGTTAACGAGCAGACCTTAATTGACCAGTTTGACATTCCATTGCAGGCAGATGATTTTGATGATATTCGTGAGGAATACACGCAGATGTTAAAGAAACAGGCTGCAAAGGGAAATAACGGTATTATCAAATCAAAGTATCTGATTTTTGGAATTGAGAGTAAAGGCTTTAAGGAGGCAAGGGCAAAACTTGTCAGCATTGAAGCAGATGTGATTAAAAATTTGACTAATCTGGGCACACACGCTAAGAGCCTTGACGGAAAGGAACGTCTGCGTATCCTGCATGAGTATTTTAACCAGGATACTATGGAGCCTTTCCGTTTTTCTTTTAAGGAACTGGCGGAGTCGGGAAAAAGTGTGAAAGATTACATCGCTCCGCCGGGATTTGATTTTCGCTATCCGAGTCGTTTTAAGGCGGGAAAAATGTATGGCAGTGTGCATTATCTGGATATTATTGCCCCGAAGTTTGATGATGAGTTGTTGAAAAAGCTTCTTGATCTGGATGCGAACCTGACTATTACCATGCATATGCAGACAATGGATCCGGTCAAGGCGATTAAGATGCTAAAAGGTGCTTTGACGAATATTCAGAAGATGAAGATTGAAGAGCAGAAAAAGGCGGTAAGGTCAGGTTATGACATGGACATTCTTCCAACGGACATTATCACTTATGAAAAAGATACCCTTGACCTTTTGGACGATTTAAACAGCAGCAATCAGAAAATGGTAAAGATGACATTTCTTCTGACCTGCTATGGCAGAAACAAGCGGGAACTGGAAAATATCACGCAGAGGGTATCCGGCATTATCCAACAGGCGAACTGCAACCTCAGATGTATGCAGTATTTACAGGAGCAGGGACTGATGGCATCGGCACCAATCGGGTGCAACGATACGGGAATTGAACGGGATTTGACAACAAAGAGTACCGCTATCTTAGTACCGTTCTGTACGCAGGAATTATTTATGCCAGCTCCGGCTATTTATTATGGTTTAAATGCCCTTTCCAACAACATGATTATGGCAGACCGGAAACGGCTTCGTACACCAAACGGTGTGATTCTTGGTACACCGGGAAGTGGTAAGTCTTTTAGTGCAAAGCGTGAGATTCTTTCCTGTTTCCTGATGACAAAGGACGATATTGTGGTCTGCGATCCGGAGGGCGAGTATTTTGCCCTTGTGGGAGCATTGCACGGACAGGTGGTAAGGCTGGCAACCAATTCCAAAGATTATTTAAATCCGATGGACATTCAGCTTTCCCATAAAGGGGATAAGGAAGCCTTAAAGCTGAAATCCGATTTTATCATTACTCTGTGTGACTTGATTGCCGGAGGAAAGAACGGTCTGGAAAATGATGAGAAAGGTATCATTGACGAATGTATCCGTCATATTTACGATGCTTATTTTGAAAATCCCGTACCGGAGAATATGCCTATCCTTGAGGATTTGTATAATGCCCTGTTAGAGCATAAGAACAAAAAGGCAGAACGGATTGCAAACTCCCTTGTGCTATATGTGCATGGTTCGCAGAATTATTTTAACCACAGGACGAATGTAGACAGTCAGAACCGTATCATGTGCTTTGACATCAGGGACTTGGGAAACCAGTTGAAAGAGCTTGGAATGTTAATCGTACAGGATGCGGTCTGGAACAGGGTATCGCAGAACCGGGAGCGTAAGATTGCCACCCGCTATTATTGTGATGAGTTCCACCTTTTGCTGAAGGAGAAGCAGACCGCTATCTATTCGGTGGAAATCTGGAAGCGTTTCCGTAAGTGGGGCGGTATTCCTACGGGGCTGACGCAGAACGTAGGCGATTTTTTGAAGTCGGAGGAAATCGAGGGAATCCTCGGCAATTCCGATTTTGTATATCTCCTGAATCAAAATGCAAAGGATCAGGCAATCCTTGCAGATAAGCTGGGATTGTCAGAAAAACAGCTTGCCCATGTAACCAATTCCGAGCCGGGGTGCGGACTGATTCTGTTTGACAACGTGGTTATTCCGTTCGTAGATAAATATCCGGTAGATACCAAGACCTTTGCGGTTATGAATACCAAACCAGAGGAAAGTGTAAGGCAGGAGGTAAATGAGTAGTGGCGGAGAAAAAGAAACAGAAACCGGCTGCATTTGCACAGGAGAAAAAAACCTTTACCGGAGAAATTCCAAAGAAAGCAAACGAGGGTAAAGGTAAAAAATCCGCAGCATATCAGCCGAGAGATGCAGATACCACTTCTGGACACGATGTCCAGAGGTCGAAAAATACAAAGAAGTATCAGAAAGCAGATGCTTCTGGACAGAATGTCCAAAAGTCCGAGGGAGCAGAAGCCGGAGAGAAGTCTAAAAGCGATTTTATGCAGCCGGACAGCACTTTTACGGAGGAAGCCGGAGAGGAGCAGGGTAGAAAAATTGCCAGCGATGACTACCGCCACAGGGACACCTATCATTCGTCACAGAAAAAGGGCAGGTATCAAAGGCGGGAGATAAAGAGCCGGGAGCGAGTAAAGCAATTTGATTTTGAACAGGATTTCCAGACAAAGGACACTACCTTTACCGAAGAGGCAGAACCGGAATTTCATGGAAGCAAAAAGTTAGACCGACTGCAAAAGAAAGCGGAGAAAGCCAGAAAAAAGACGGAAGCTGCAAGAAAGAAGATTCCAAAGAAAACGGAGTATTCTCTGGAGCGTGTTTTTGATGAAAAGACGGGCAGAACAAAGTATGTATTGACTTCTGTAAAAAAAGAGAAACCATTCAAACCGGACAGTCCGGTAAAAAGAGCGGCTGGCAGGGTGGGAATGGAATCTTCTAATTTTGCCCATAGTAAGGTTGCCGAAGTGGAGAAAGAAAATTCCGGTGTGGAGGCTGCCCACAAGACAGAGCAGAGCGGGGAAGATGTTTACCGCTTTTTCAAAGGGCATTACAAAGGGAAAACGGAAAGACGGAGAGCGAAAGCTGCAAAGCTGGAGAAAAAGCAGATGCAGAAAGAGGTCAATTTCCGTTATCAGAAGTTCTTGGAAGAAAATCCGGAAATGCAGGAAAAGACCATTCAGAAGCAGTTGCAGAAAAGACTGCAAAAGCAGCGTATCAAACGGGAATATGCAAAAGCAAGACGGGCGGGACAGACAGCGAAAGCCGCAAAGGAAACAGCGGCGAAGTCCGGGAATCTTTTTACAGCGGCAGCCAGAAAGATACAGGAGATTGCATCAAAAAATGTTTCGCTTCTGCTTGCCATAGGAGCCTTTTCGGTGCTTCTTGTGATGATTATGACAGCAGTATCTTCCTGTGGGGCGATGTTTGCCGGAGGAATCAGTACCACGCTGGCAGGAAGTTATATGAGCGTTCCGGCAGAAATAGATGCGGCAGATTTAGCTTTTTCTGAACTGGAAAAAGAATTGCAGGCAGAGATTGATGCCATAGAAACCACTTATCCGGATTATGATGAGTACCGTTATAATCTGGCATCTATCGGGCATGACCCATTTGCACTGATCAGCTATCTGTCGGCAGTCCATACGGAATTTACTGCAAGTGAGGTACAGGCAGAAATAGAATATCTGTTTGATGAAATGTATGAGTTGACACTAAATCCTACAGAGGAAACGAGGACAAGGACGGTAACAAAAACAGGCACTCATACGGTAACAGACCCGGTTACGGGGGAAACAACAGAAGAGGAATACGAGTATGAAGTGGAAGAGGAATATACCGTAACCATTCTGGAAGTGACCCTGACAGCAAAAGATTTAAACGTAGTAGTTGCCGGACGCATGAATGAGGAGCAGAGAGAAATCTATGCTTTTTATAACCAGACCCACGGGCTGACACAGCAGTTTTATAAGCCCCTTGATTTATATTGGTACAACTATGTGAGCAGTTATTATGGCTGGCGTATCAATCCGGTCACAGGGCAGGAACAGTTACATCGGGGCGTAGATATTGCAGTACCTACCGGAACAACCGTATATGCGGCGATGGACGGGACAGTAACTACCGCAACTTATGACAGCTATTACGGAAATTATGTAGTGATTGAAGATGAAAAAGGCTACTGCACAAAATATGCCCACATGGATACCTTAAATGTCCGGGCAGGACAGAGCGTGACGCATGGAAATGTGATCGGAACAACAGGGAATACGGGAAGCAGTACCGGAAGTCATTTACATATCGAATGTCTGTATCAGGGGGAATATTATAACCCTCTTTTTTATTTTGAAGCAGGCACGGATACGCTGTATGGCGAAACGCCGGGCAGCGGAAGCGGCGGAGGAAATGTGATACCGCCGGATTCCTATGACGATGCAACCGTGCAGGCACTTATGGAAGAAGCGGCGAGATATTTAGACTATCCCTATGTATGGGGAGGCTCCAGTCCGTCCACCAGCTTTGACTGTTCCGGTTTTGTCTGCTGGGTATTTACAAACAGCGGTGTCCATAACCTGCCACGAACCACAGCACAGGGCATTTATAACCAGTGTACGCCTGTGTCGGCGGCAGATGCAAAGGCGGGGGATATTATCTTTTTTACAGGTACATACAATTCGGGCGTACCAGTCAGCCATGTGGGGATTTACTGCGGAAACGGGGTCATGATTCATTGCGGAGATCCAATCAGTTACGCTTCAATCAATTCGTCCTATTGGCAGAGCCATTTTTATGCGTTTGGAAGATTATCAGGAAATTAAAATAACAGGAAGTGAGGAACGATGACGAAAGAGAGAATTGTAAAGGAGCTTTCCAAAGTCCGGGAACAGCTTGCGGGATTGCAGGCGAGGGAGAGGGATTTGGCGGAACAGCTTCAGATGGCAGAGGATGCGGAGAAGATGAAATTCATTGAAAAGAATAAAATCTCTCTGGATCGGCTGATTCTGTTAAACAAGGTCAGCGAAGAAGAAATTATGCGTCTGCTGAAAGAAAAAGAGCAGAAAGAAGCAGCACAATCAGAAGAAAGGGAGGCTTACAGCCATGAAGAACAGGAAGTTATCATCTAAGGCAGTTATATCACTGATATTGTCCGCTGTGCTATTTACCATGCCTGCGGTAGCGTTTTCTGTAAATGGGAACTACGCAATCAGCGCTTTTGCCGAAGAAACAAAAGAAACCGAAGAATCCAAACCGGAGGAAAGTACGGAGCAGACACCCGGCGAAAGTGAAACTGATGTCAGTACGGAGGAAAATACAGAAAACAGTACCGAGGGAAGCACGGAAGAAACTACGGAGGGCAGCACGGAGGGAAGCACCGAAGGCGGCACCGAAGAGAATACAGAAGGCAGTACCGATGAAAGCACCGGGGATGGCACTGTATCGGGAAATGATAAACCGGAGCCGGTATGTAATTGCGAAGATCAATGCGGTGCGTATGAGTATGACAAAAACTGTCCCGTCTGCGTCACAGATTATAAGCTCTGTACCTATAAAAAACCGAATGTGAGTATCAAAATCAGACAGCCGGAGGAGTGGCATAATGACATTGTTTCCGTTTCTTTCAGTGTAAAAGATACCGCAGATACGGGGAATTTTGAAATCGCAAAGATAGAGGCAAAGGTAGGGCAGAATGGAAGCTGGACAGATGTGACGGAGGAAAAGAAATTAAGGATTTCCGAGAACTGTACCGTGTATGTGCTTGTCACAGACCAGAAAGGCAATACCTATGAGAAGAACCGTGCCATAAAGTGCTTTGATACCGTAAAGCCGACCTTAAATGCGGCAGTCAGTGACGGGCTTTTAAGCATACAGGTACATGATACGGATTCCGGTGCAAAGGCGGTATATGTCAATGGATATGAGTTTACAGATCTGACGGGCGGTACGTTAAATATCCGCCTCCAGCAGTTTGACGCAGGGTATGAGTATTTTACCATTTCTGCAATGGACAATGCCGGAAATATGTCTGAGGTTTATAAAACGAAAAATCCGTACTATAAAGACCCTGCCGATACCAGTGATGGGAATCCGGCGGAGCAGCTCCCGGAGAGTGCGACCCCGACGAAACCGGGGAGTGCTACGGGAACCGTGACGGAGCATACCAAAACAGACAGTAACGGAAATACCACATCACAGACAAGTCCTGCCGAACAGAAAAAGCAGGCAATGAAAGAAGCTGCGGAGGCAGAAAGCGGGAAAACAGAAAGTACGGAAAAATCCGGTCAGGGCAAGGAGTTTTATACTATTCAGACCGCCACGGAGAAAGTTTTCTATCTGATTATTGACCGGGACGGAGAGGAAGAAATGGTATATTTTTTGACTGAGGTTACGGAAAATGACCTGTTAAATGCAACTTCCGATAACAGTGAAACCTTGCCGAAAAATTCCGCTGCGTTGGAATCTGCAATTCCGAATGGGGAGAGTGCATTGCCAAACAACAACGGAGAGCAGGCAGATACAGAGGGAAAGGAAACGGAAACAGAAAAAGGTACGGAAGGTGCAGAGAGTACGGGAAATACAGAGGAAACCGAACCGGAGCCGGAAGTGAAAGAAGCACCGAATCCGATGATTTCGTATGTGCTGATTGGTAGTCTTGCCTTAATCGTTATCGGAGCTGCTTATTATTTTAAGGTTGTCCGCAAGAAAAAAGAGGACTTTATCGAGGACGAAGATGAAGATGAGGAAGATAACGAGGAGTATGAAAACGAAGATGAGGAATCGGAGGAAGATACGGAAGAAGATTTCTTTGACGAACAGGAGGAATAAGGTATGCAGTTGGTGGTTACAGAGAAGCCCAGCGTAGCACAGGCAATTTCCCATGTGATCGGGGCGAAAGAGAGAAAAGACGGTTACATGGAGGGAAACGGATTTCTCGTTTCATGGTGTGTAGGACATCTGGTAGAGCTGGCACAGCCGGAGATGTATTCAGAAGCATGGAAAAAATGGAGCTATGAGAGCCTGCCCATGATACCGGAGCAGTGGCAGCATGAAGTGAAAAAGGAAACAGCAACGCAGTATAAAATCTTGAAAAATCTGATGCACGATACAAGAGTTGAAAGTGTGGTGTGTGCCACCGATGCCGGACGGGAGGGAGAACTTATCTTCCGTCTGGTATATGAACAGGCAGGCTGCCGGAAACCAATGAAACGCCTGTGGATTTCATCAATGGAGGAGAGTGCAATCCGTGACGGGTTTGAAAACTTAAAGCCGGGAAGCGATTATGACAGCCTGTACCAGTCTGCACTTTGCAGACAGCAGGCAGACTGGCTGGTGGGATTAAATGGTACGAGATTATTTACTGTACTGTATGGCGGAAAGGTATTAAAGGTGGGCAGAGTACAGACGCCCACCCTTGCCATGCTGGTAGACCGTGAAGTGAAGATTATGAATTTTGAAAAAGAGCAGTATTACATGGCTCATATTCTGATGGATGGGATAGATGCCATGACAGAACGGATTGACGATAAGGCAAGGGCAGAAAGTATTGCTGCAGCGTGTGAAAGTCAGAGTGGAGTGGTTCGTTCCGTTATAAAGGAAAATAAAAGCGTTGCACCACCAAAACTTTATGACCTTACCACGCTTCAGCGGGATGCCAACCGTATCTTTGGTTTTACTGCAAAGCAGACATTGGAGTACACCCAGAGCCTTTATGAGAAAAAGCTGGTCACTTATCCGAGAACGGACAGCCAGTATTTATCCGATGATATGGAAGAAACTGCAAAAGCGGTAATCGGGGCAGTTTATCAGGCGATTCTCTTTGAGGAACAGACCGGAGCAGAGCCGGATATAAAAAGAGTGTTGAACAGTAAAAAAGTGACCGACCACCATGCAATTATTCCCACCATAGAAATTACAAAGACAGACCTTTCCGCTGTGCCGGAGGGAGAAATGAAAATCTTATCCCTTGTCGCTAATCGTCTGTTATGTGCAACCGGGAAAAAGCAGTTGTATGAAACGGTAAAAGCAGAGTTTTCCTGCGGTGGTTACAGCTTTCATGTATCCGGAAAAACGGTTCTGCAGAACGGGTGGAAAGAATTTGAAGCAGCATTGAAACGTACCTACCGGGTAGAAAAAACAGATGAGGATAAGGAAGAGAAGAAACTGCCGGAGCTTTCTGAAGGCATGACGTTTCCAGTTATCCAGACAAAGGTAACAGAGCATTTCACGCAGCCTCCCAAACATTTTACCGAGGACAGCCTGCTTTCTGCGATGGAACGTGCCGGAGCAGAGGATATGGGCGATGAGGTGGAACGCAAAGGACTTGGCACACCTGCCACCAGAGCTGACATTATTGAAAAGCTGGTCAAAGACGGTTTTGTGAAACGGGAGAAAAAGCAGATGCTTCCCACCGAGGACGGGATGAAGCTCATTACTGTTCTGCCGGATATGGTAAAATCCCCGAAGCTTACAGCAGATTGGGAGAATACGCTGACTTTGGTTGAAAAAGGCGAATACACCATGCAGGAGTTCATGGATGGCATTGAAGATATGGTGCGGGAGCTGGTGCAAACCTACCACAGTATCAGTGACGATCAGAAGTCTTTGTTTGGAACGATGCAGGAAGTGCTTGGAAAATGCCCGAAATGCGGCAGCGATGTAGTAAAAGGAAAATTCGGTGCTTACTGCAAACAAAAATGCGGCATGAATGTGGGTAGGGCAATGGGAGCAACGTTTTCCGATACACAGATGAAAAGTCTGCTTGAAGGGAAAAAGACCCTTGTGAGAGGATTAAAAGGGAAAAAGGGAAGCTACGATGCGTACCTGATTCCGGAGGGAATTGAGGATTATTCTTATATCAAAGACGGAAAGGAAATCAAAGGTTCGCAGTACAAATTCAAGATGGAATTTCCACCGAGAAAAAGCAAGTGAAAAGGAGACAGAAAAATGAATACAGAAATGAAAAAGACCGTTGTTTACAGCACCGGAGATAAAATTTTAAACATTATGAAAGAGCAGGATATGGATATTCCAGAACTTTCTTTGCGGTGCGGTGTCAGGGAAGATGTATTGATGGATATTCTGGCAGGTATCCGGGAAGCAGATATAAGTACGCTCTGCAAAATTGCAGACGGACTGGAGATTTGTGTACGGGAGCTTTGCCCTGATGAAGAAAGCTATGTCGTTCCGGTGGAAAAAGATATCCTTGCAAAGCTCATTGTGATCAGCGAGCTGAAGGAGATGGAATTGGAGGAGCTGATTGGCACAATTCTGGAAAACGGTATCGAAGAACACGGTTTTTATGAATAAGGCGGCGGGGGTTATCCCCTCCGTCATTTTGGAGGAATGCTTATGGTAACAAAATATCAGATGATTTCCTATCTGGCGGAGGATACCGCAAAAGAGATAGCGAAAAACGGGCAGGAGTGGACAAGGTATCTGACTACCGCTGCAAGGCTTTATAAATATCCGTTCAATGAACAGATACTTATTTTTGCACAACGACCGGATGCAACAGCCTGTGCGTCCCTTGAACTATGGAATGAGAAGATGAATTGCTGGGTAAACCGTGGAGCAAAGGGAATTGCCCTGCTGGATACGGAAAATTCCTATACAAGATTGAAATATGTTTTCGATGTGTCCGACGTACATAAGGCAAGGCGGATAGGACGTGATCCGAATTTGTGGGAGTTGCGTGAGGAGCATAAAGAAACAGTCCTGGCACAGCTTGAAAAGACATACGGAGAAACGGATAAAAACAGCTCCTTTGAACAGCGGATAATGGAAATATCCAATCGGATTGCTTTGGATTATTATGAAGAACTTCTGCCGGAAATCGAATATGTGAAAGAGGGCAGCTTTTTAGAGGAACTGGACGAGTTAAATGTAGGTGTCAGGCTTCGTGATACGCTTTCTTCCAGTATTGCTTACACCATACTGTCACGATGCGGTGCAGATATGGAACTGTGGAAAGACGAGCAGGGATTTGAATATATCAGCGACTTTAATACGATGAAAACCCTGTCTGTTGTTGGTACAGCCACCACAGATATGTGCAAGCCGCTTTTAATGGAGATAGGCAGAACCATAGGAGCGTATGACCGCCAGATTGCCCGCAGGAAGGCACAGGAAAAAGCTAATGCAGGACGCACACAAACTTCTTTGGAAAATACGGAGAAAGTGCTTGCAAATGAAGCAGATACAGACTATAATGCTTTAAAGCGCGAAAGCGAAAAGGAGCTACAAAACAATCAGGAGATAGAAATACAGAGCAAAAAGGAGGATGCGGCACATGAAACTGACATACGAAAAGAACGGGGATTATCTGATTCCGAACCTGACAGCGAACGAGGAACCGGAGGGAACGCTGACGAAGTACGGTATGATGCGGAAGAACTTCTTACAGGAACACCGGAAAGGGATTTATCAGGGCATGATACTGGCGGGCGAGCTGAAAGCACACTGTCTGGAGATACAGGAGCAGGCAGAGCAGAGAATGGAAGCCCTGAGCGAACAGATGGCGAAAGCAGAGGGAGTGAACGAGGAACTGAAAGCAGCCGATCAGATGAAGTGGGTAGCGAAGATGAACAACATCAGACATTCAGCGGAGGAGATCGTGCTGACGGAACTGATTTACAGTTAGAAAATGACATACAGGAAGAAGAAATACCAGAACCGGATAGTGGAGAACATTCATTATCCGGTTCTTTTTTTCCGAAGCTGTCTGAAACAGAGCAGGGGGAGGACTTACAGCGTGGTATTTTATGCAGTGATGAGTTCCTGAAGCATAAAAGACCGGAAATAGCTGGGTATTTTCAGATAGAGCAGGATGCAAAGATTCAGGCGGATTATCTGAGAAATTCGTTCCGCATGGAAGAATACACCGAGTTCAATATCGGGGAAATGCGGGGCGGCTACCGTGCCGATGAGGACGGTATTACCTTATGGAAAGGCAATTATCTGACCCGTGAAGCGGAAAGCAGGCTGTCATGGGAGGAAGCACGTTTTCTTGTCAATTCCTATATGGAGGACGGAGTATATCTTCTTCCAGGAGAAACCGCAGAGCGGATTGAAACAGCGGGAATGTACCAGCAGCTTGACTTATTTTCCATGTTTACGGAGCAGGCTGGCAATCTTGCCATGAAACAGGCGGAAACAGTGACACCGATACGGTCAGAAACAAAGATACCGCCGGAGCAGATAGCGGATATTCTGCGGAGCGGCGGAGGCAGGGATAACAGCAGAAAGCGTATCTACACCAAATATCAGCAGGGAAAGACACCGGAGGAGATGGCTGCTTTCTTACAGAAAGAGTATGGAACAACCGGAAAGGGCTTTGAATTTGACGGAAAGCAGTTAGCGGTATGGTTCAATGAGGATGGGATGCGTGTCGGATATGGCACATCGACAGAGCGTCCGGTGCTTCAGATGAACTGGCAGGAGGTGGAAGCAAAAATCCGCTCACAGGTAGTAAACGGTACCTATATGGGAGCAAATGAAGCTTATCTGACTGACGAAGCAGAACGTGACCGGATTGCAGGGCATCTCTTTTTCTTTTTCCGGGATGGCATGGGAGAACTGCCGGAGGAGCTTGGGCTAAAAGCAGGAAATTATCCGGAGGCTCATGCAAGAATGATAGAATACCTTTCTACAAAAGAAGGAGTTGAGCTTGTGGCTTCCCACATGGATCAGGCACTTCATCAGCTTGAAACCGGAGAGAAAAAGCTACGTTTCCGTTCAGTTATGCCAAAAGAGGAGCTGCGGGAGGAACTTGACAATCTGCTGATAGAAAAACAAATCTTTCCAACCGCAGACCATGTGGAAATAAAAAGGGAGGATTTTATTACTCAGGACGAGATAGACCATAATCTTGGCAGGGGAAGTGGATATTCACATGGTTCTTTCCGCATCTATGATTATTTTCAGGAAAAGCATGACAGCAAAGAAGCAGCGGAATTTCTGAAAAAAGAATATGGCATTGGAGGCGGCTCTCATGCACTTGCCGGAGCAGACCATAGCTGGCAAGACCACAACTTTAAAGGGATTGAATTAAAAAAGGGAAATATCTGCGAACCTTATGCGAAAGTGCTGCTGTCTTGGAAAGTAGTCGAAAAGCGTATCCGAAAGCTGGTGGCGGAAGATAAGTATTTATCTCCGGCAGGGAAAGAAGCCTATGCCCGGTACAAAGAGGAAGAAGCACAGAAAGCGCTGGAAAAAGCACAGGCGGTAATAGAACGGAAAACGAAGGTTGCCTGTAAAGAAGCCATTGAACGGACGATTTCGGAAAAATTTGACGGGTATCGTCTGCCGAAAGATACACCGGATGAAGTAATCCGAAAATATGGTAGCGAGCGTGTCAGCTATGTACTTGCCAATACTGTCATGCACCTGACGCACGATGGCAGATTTTCTCCCGACAATAAGGCATGGGCAAAAGAAATAGAACCGTATGCCAAGTATGAGAACCGTGATTTGATTGTTTCTTCCCATCCGGCGGTCTTAAATGGATTTATCAATCAGACAAGACGGTATATGGAGCAGGAAAAGGAGATTGCGGCACAGCAGATTACCATTGACGGGCAGTTGTGTTTAAAGATTGATGAATGGAAGTCGGAAGAAAATAACTATGTGCTTGGAAATTCCATGCAGGACAATGCGTTCTTTTACGTACTCATAAACGAAAATGTCCATTTTGAATATGATTACAAACCGAGCAGGGAAGAAATTGAAAACGATTATTTGAATCTCATTGCAATGGAAGATATAGACCGACACGAAGCGGAGGTATTTTCACGCATTGAAGGAACGGAAGATGTAGCGGAAACAGAATCACGATTCTCAGTTGAGGAAACCAGCGATGCCTTTGAGCCGGGACAGGATTTTGCAGTATGGGATCATGGCAGGGAAGATTATTATATAAAAGAGGACGGTACAATTCCCACCTTTGAAACAAAAGAGGAAGCGGAACACTATCTGCAAAGCATGGAACCGGACACTTCTGGACACGATGTCCAAAAGTCAGTGGAAGAACCTGCCATAGAAAAGCCTGTGAAGCAGCCTGCACCAAAGATTGATAAATCCAATGCGGTCAATTTCCACATTACAGACGATGCGTTAGGAGCAGGCAGTGCGAAAGAGAAATTCCGACGAAATATAGAAGCAATCCGTACTTTGGAAAAGGTGGAGAGCGAGAACCGTATCGCCACACGGTCGGAACAGCAGATTTTATCACAGTATGTTGGCTGGGGCGGGCTTGCCGATGCCTTTGATGAAAGCAAATCTGCATGGGCGGGAGAATATCAGCAGTTAAAGGAATTGTTATCGTCGCAGGAGTACGCTTCTGCAAGGGAAAGCACCTTAAATGCCCACTATACCAGTCCTGCCATTATCCGCAGTATTTATGATACCTTAGACCGTATGGGATTTGAAAAGGGGAATGTATTAGAGCCTGCAATGGGTATCGGAAATTTCTTCGGAATGCTGCCGGAGAAGATGCAGGAAAGCCGACTTTATGGTGTGGAGCTGGATGGTATTACGGGCAGGATTGCAAGACAGCTCTATCCGAAAGCGGATATTAAAATATCCGGTTTTGAAAAAACAGACTATCCGAATGATTTTTTTGATGTAGCAGTCGGCAACGTGCCATTCGGACAGTATAAGGTAGCGGATAAACAATATGATAAAAATAATTTCCTGATTCATGATTATTTCTTTGCAAAGACATTAGATAAAGTCCGTCCCGGCGGTGTGGTTGCTTTTGTTACCAGTAAGGGAACAATGGATAAAAAAAGTCCGGAGGTCAGAAAGTATCTGGCTCAGCGAGCGGAGCTTATGGGGGCGGTCAGACTTCCGAATACAGCATTTAAGGAAAATGCAGGGACAGAAGTCACTTCGGATATTTTGTTTTTTAAGAAGCGTGACCGTGTGATGGACATAGAACCGGATTGGGTACATTTATCAGAAGATGCAAACGGTATCGCCATGAATACCTACTTTGCGGAACACCCGGAAATGATTGTTGGGAAGATGGAAATGGTCAGCGGTCCCTATGGCATGGAAAGCACCTGCCAACCGGATGCCACAAGACCGTTTGCAGAGCAGTTAATGGATGCGGTCAGCCGGATTGACGGGGAAATCGAAGCAGTGGAGACGGACGAGCTTGCGGATGAGCTGGCAGATGCCACCATTCCGGCAGACCCGGACGTAAAGAATTACAGCTACACACTGGTGGAAGATAAGGTATATTACCGTGAAAATTCCATTATGAAGCCTGTGGATATGTCAGAATCCATGCAGGAACGCATAAAAGGCATGGTAGGAATCCGAAACTGTACGCAAGAGCTTATCAATTTGCAGTTGGAAGAATATCCGGATACTGTGATTAAGGAAAAGCAGAAAGAATTGAATACCCTTTATGATACGTTCAGCAGAAAATACGGTTTAATCAATTCCCAGACCAACAAAAGAGCCTTTAATCAGGACAGCAGCTATTGTCTGTTATGTTCTCTGGAAAAGCTGGATGACGAGGGAAATTTCAAAGGCAAAGCGGATATGTTCACGAAACGTACCATTAAGAAAGCGGAAGTGGTTACAAGCGTGGATACAGCAACGGAAGCTCTGGCAGTATCTTTATCAGAAAAAGCAAAAGTTGACCTTTCTTATATGGCGGAGCTGACCGGAAAAGAGATTGATACAATCAAAGAAGAACTGACGGGCATTATCTTTCAGAATCCGGTCACAGACAGGTGGGAAGCAGCGGACGAGTATTTAAGCGGCAATGTCCGGGATAAGTTGCAAACAGCGAAGATTTACGCCGAAAACCACCCGGAATACAACATAAATGTGCAGGCACTTACACAGGTGCAGCCCACAGAACTGGATGCCAGCGAGATTGAGGTGCGTATCGGTGCCACATGGGTTGAACCGAAATATATTGAAGATTTCATGCGTGATGTTTTTGAAACACCGCAGCATCTCTTCAACCGGAATACAATGGGGATTCAGTATTCCGATGTGACAGGACAGTGGAATGTAAAAGGAAAAAGTGCGGATTACGGAAACAGTCTTGTAAATATGACTTATGGTACAAACCGGAGAAATGCTTATCAGATTTTAGAGGATTCTCTGAATTTAAAGGACAGCCGGGTGTACGATACCGTGATAGAGGACGGAAAGGAAACGAGAGTCCTGAATAAAAAGGAAACCATGATTGCCAGTCAGAAACAGGAGGCAGTCCGGGAAGCCTTTAAGAACTGGGTATTTGAAGATCAGGAACGTAGACAGGACTTGGTGGCGAAATATAACAAGCTCTTTAATTCTACCAGACCAAGAGAATATGACGGTTCCCATTTGAAATTCCCTGGCATGACACCGGACATCGACCTTAGACCGCACCAGTTAAATGCGGTGGCACACCAGCTTTACGGGGACAATACCCTGCTTGCTCATTGTGTGGGAGCAGGAAAGACTTTTGAAATGATTGCTGCAGCAATGGAAAGCAAGCGGTTAGGGTTATGCCAAAAGAGCCTGTTCGTTGTTCCCAATCATTTGACGGAACAGTGGGCGAGTGACTTTTTGCGGTTATATCCCGGAGCAAATATTTTAGCGGCAACGAAGAAAGATTTTGAGCCAGCCAACCGGAAGAAATTCTGTTCCAGAATCGCCACCGGAGATTATGATGCTGTCATTATCGGGCATAGCCAGTTTGAAAAAATCCCGTTGTCGCAGGAAAGACAGATAGGCATTATCGAAAGACAGATTGATGAGATTGAGCTTGCCATAGAGCAGGCGAAAGCAGATAACGGGGAGCGTTACACCATTAAGCAGATGGAAAAGTCCAGAAAATCCCTTATGACAAGACTGGAAAAACTCAACGATACTTCCCGGAAAGATAATGTTGTAACCTTTGAGCAGTTAGGTGTGGACAGGCTGTTTGTAGATGAAAGTCACAATTATAAGAACCTTTTTCTATACACGAAAATGCGGAATGTGGCGGGCATTGCACAGACGGAAGCACAGAAGTCCTCCGATATGTTTGCTAAGTGCCAGTACCTTGATGAGCTGACTGGCGGAAAGGGCATTACGTTTGCTACGGGTACGCCGATCAGCAACAGTATGACGGAGCTTTACACCAATATGCGGTATCTTCAGTATGGTACGCTTCAGAAGATGGGATTAGGGCATTTTGACAGTTGGGCAGCTTCTTTTGGAGAAACACAGACCGCCATTGAGCTGGCACCGGAGGGCTATACTTTAATAGGACGATAAAATTAACTGTCCTAAATTGAAAATACATAAGGAAGGAGGTTAAGAGAATGTCAAGGACTTCAAAGATTACGGCACTTTACGAGAGATTATCAAGAGATGATGATTTGAATGGCGAGAGTAATTCTATTACCAATCAGAAAAAATATCTTGAAGATTATGCCCGTAGGAATGGCTTTGAGAATATCCGCCATTTTACTGACGATGGTTTTTCGGGTGTGAATTTCAATCGCCCCGGCTTTCAAGCGTTGATAAAAGAAGTTGAAGCAGGCAATGTCGGAACATTGATTGTTAAGGATATGAGCCGATTAGGGCGAAACTATCTGCAAGTCGGATTTTATACGGAAATTCTGTTTCCGCAGAAAGATGTCCGTTTTCTTGCAATCAATAACAGCATTGACAGCAACAATGCTTCGGATAATGATTTTGCTCCGTTTTTGAATATTATGAACGAATTTTATGCCAAAGACACGAGCAATAAAATCAAGGCTGTGTTTGACGCACGAATGAAAGACGGAAAGCGTTGTAGCGGTTCAATCCCTTATGGGTATAACCGATTGCCGAGCGATAAGCAGACGCTTGTTGTTGACCCTGTGGCTTCTGAGGTGGTAAAGCGTATCTTTCTGCTTGCCAATGAGGGCAAAAGTCCACGAGCCATAGCGGAAATACTGACCGAAGAAAAGGCTTTAATTCCTGCCGCATATGCAAAGGAATATCACCCCGAACAGTACAACGGGATTAAGTTTGCAGACCCTTATATTTGGGGCATATCTGCCATTAGAACGATTTTAAGCAGGCAAGAATATCTTGGGCATACTGTTTTGAGAAAGTCGGTCAGCACCAATTTCAAACTGCATAAGAGAAAGACTACCGATGAAGATGAGCAGTATGTGTTTTATAACACCCACGAGCCTATCATATCGCAGGAACTTTGGGACTGCGTTCAGAAGCGAAAGAAACGAGTGAACAGAGCTGCGGCAAGAGGTACACATACAAACCGATTAAGCGGCTATCTATATTGTGCCGACTGTGGCAGGAGAATGACTTTGCAAACGCATTACAGCAAGAAAGACGGTTCTGTTCAGTATTCTTACCGTTGCGGCGGGTATGCAAGCAGGGTTAATTCCTGTACTTCCCATACGATTAGTGCTGATAATGTTAAAGCCTTGATATTATCGGCGGTCAAACGCTTTTCAAAATTCGTTCTGAATGACGAAAAAGCCTTTGCTTTGGAACTACAATCTTTATGGAAAGGCAAGCAAGAGGAAAAGCCGAAGCACAATCAATCGGAGTTAAAACGCTGTCAGAAACGCTATGACGAACTCTCTACGCTCATTCGTGGCTTGTATGAAAATCTTATATCGGGATTACTGCCCGAAAGACAATACAAGCAACTGATGAAGCAGTATGACGATGAGCAGGCGGAGCTGGAAATGAAAATGGAAGCGATGAGAAAAGAGCTTTCCGAAGAAAAGGACAGCACTATGGATATTCAGCATTTTGTTTCGCTGATACGAAAGTATAAAAATCCTACGGAAGTTTCCGATTTGATGTTTGGCGAACTCATTGATAAGATTGTGGTGTATGAAGCCGAGGGTGTGGGAAAAGCAAAGACACAAAAGGTTGATATTTACTTCAATTATGTCGGACAGGTCGATATTGCCTACACCGAGGAAGAACTTGCCGAGATAAAAGAGCAGGAAGAACAGGAAGAAAAGAAGCGATTGGAGAAACAGCGTCAGCGTGAAAAAGCCTATCGAGAGAAGCGAAAGGCGAAAAAACTTGCTGAAAACGGTGGCGAAATCGTCAAAACAAAGGTATGTCCCCATTGTCAGACAGAGTTTACCCCTACAAGCAATCGACAGGCATTCTGTTCAAAGGATTGTTGCTATCAAGCAAGGCAGGATAAAACGAAAGCCGACAGAGAAGCGGAAAAAGGTGATCACTATTATCGTCAGCGTGTATGTGCTGTGTGTGGCAGTACCTACTGGCCTACACACAGTCAGCAGAAATTCTGTTCCGAGGAATGTAAAAAGGTAAACCACAATAAGAAAACCTTGGAGTTTTACTACAAGAAGCAAAAGGAGAAAGAACTATGCAAAGATTTATTACAGACGAAAGAACAGGTATCCGATACGAACTCATCGGAGATTACTATTATCCCTGCCTGACAGTAGAGGAAAGTCCACCCCTTTCAAAATACGGGCGGTTACGGCAACGATATTTGAGAGAACACAAGCGTGTGCTATATTTTAATCTGCTGACAAGTGGAAAGTTATATGAACACCTTGCTGAAATTGATACTTCGGCTCGTGATATGGCGGAGTATCTAATAAAGGAAATGGCAAAGAAGCAGGGTGTAACGGAAGAACTGAAAGCAACGGATATGATGAGATGGATAGGATTGATGAATAACATTCGAGCCTGTGCCGATGAGATTGTATTGAATGATATTGTGTATTCCTAACGGATACCAACCGAAGAAGAACTGCTGTCAAACCGATGGCAGTTTTTCTTTTTCGGCAAGTATTCAAGAAGTCATTAAGTTGTGAGTATAGTCGAAGTGGTTGAAAAATTCGTAAAGATGTGGTATAATGTTTTTGTTTGTGAGCGACAAATCGGAAGTTGACAAGGAGTTTTGATAGCGTGAAAAAAATATTTCTTAAAATTGTGATAGGGGTTGTTCTTGTTTGTATTTTATTTGTTTGTTTTCTTTATACGAACAATGAGATCGGCGTGACTTCATCTAAGCTGGAGGCAGATATTCGTTCGTCGCAGAAGATTAAGGATGATTGGACGGTCGATGGAAGCGTTTCCAGCACGATGGCTGCATATATTTCTTACCCTCAGGATTTGAGTGACCATTCTTTTTCCGTCTATGTCAACCGCCCTGGTCTTTCCTTTGGATACTTTTTCCGTGGGGGTGGAAACCTTTCGGGGGTTCAAAGAGGAATTGCCGAGTACACCGTAGAAGGATATAATGAGCGAGCATTTATTTCTATGAATCAGCAACAGGTAACACAGCTTGAAATAGATGACGGCAACACAATTCAAGTGCTTGACATTGACAGCAATAAACCTTTTGCGATTGTTTTGCCTATAAATGCGGGAACCATTACATTCTATGATGTGAATGGCAATACTGTGGAATACTGGAACAATTCTCTTTGACAACTTCAAGTTTATCAGTATCAAAAATAGAATATGAACAACAAAAAACATCGTAGCAATACGGTGTTTTTTGTTACCCCAAACCCTACAATTTTATACATAACCACAGGTTAGTACAAATACCTTGTGTGATTTTTTGAAAGGCTTAGAAAGGGATATTTACCCCGTTTTTCGCCCCGAAAAATGACACAAACAAAGCTTAATGTATCTTTCCTGTGGTTTTTATTTTCAGATGGAAAGGTGGATTGATATGCCGAGAATGAGCAAGAAACGGAAACAAGAGTGGGCGTTGTTTCTGAATGATCGAAACCGCATTACCTACAACGAACTTTGCAGAAAATGCAGGAATGACTGTAAGCAGAGTTTCCGCTGTATTGTGGTGCTTTGCCCGAAATATTTATCGAAAAGGAGAACAAAGAAAAATGATTGAAAATGAAATGACTGTCAGCGTGCCTCTTGAAGTTGTCAAGGCGAGTGAAATCGAGCCGAAAGAAGTGAAATGGCTATGGTATCCATATATTCCGGTTGGCAAGGTTACGCTGTTGCAGGGCGATCCCGGCGATGGAAAAAGCAAGCTAATGCTTTCCATTGCCGCCCTGCTCTCAAAG
This sequence comes from Ruminococcus sp. RTP21358st1_G6_RTP21358_211008, assembly GCF_040908885.1. Taxonomy (NCBI): domain Bacteria; kingdom Bacillati; phylum Bacillota; class Clostridia; order Eubacteriales; family Oscillospiraceae; genus Ruminococcus; species Ruminococcus sp. RTP21358st1_G6_RTP21358_211008. Next base: position 26,995 of record NZ_JBDGDM010000001.1, on the reverse strand, counting down.
GGCGAACCTCTGCCCTTTACCGAAACGGAAGAAAACGAGCCTATGACTATCATCTATCAGACAACGGAAGATGACGCCGATGATACGGTAGTCCCTCGCTTCAATTCGGCTGGTGGGAACGGAGAAAACCTCATCTTCATCAAGGAAGATGAAAAATCTTTGTCCTTTGGGGATAACCGTATTCGTGAAGCGATTGAGATGTACCACGCAAAACTTTTAATTCTTGACCCGATGAGTTCCTATATCGGAGAAAGTTGTTCGATGAACAATGCCAACGAAACACGAGCCGAGTTTAATCATCTGATAGCGGTTGCGAAAGATACAGGCTGTGCGATTGTGATTATCGCTCATATGAACAAGATGAGAGATACCAATCCCCTTTACCGTACTAACGGTTCGATTGACATTGCGGGTGCTGCAAGAAGTATTCTTGCAATCACACGCACACCGAACAAGGAAGTACCTGCGGAAAGATATTTGGTGCAGGTAAAATCCAACCTTGCCCCGACAGGCTCTGCCATTCTGTTTGAAGTATCTGAGAAAGGTGTGGACTTTATTTCCGAAATGGAAATGACAGCGGAAGAAGCGTTCCAATCCCTCGCCCCGAAAATCGGCAGACCCAACGATAAGGAAGTCAAGGCGAAAGCATTTCTGATTGAAATGCTGAAAGACGGAGAAATGCTTTCTTCGGATTGTGAAGAAAAACTTGAAGCCGCAGGGTTCAGGAAATCGACCATTAAAAAGGCAAAGAAGAACGCAGGAGTTATCTCCCGAAAGAAAGGTTTTCTGTGGTACTGGTCTTTGCCGATGGGCGATATACCGAGAGAATAAATGCAGGCTGTCTGCTGATGGGACAGTCTGTTTTTATGATTGAGGTATCAAAGGAGGTCAAGGGGGAACACCCTTGCCCACGACATCTTTGCAGACGAAGTCTGAAAGTGTCATAGTGGGTTACACACATTCAAAGAATGTTGTGTAATGGCTTCGCCCTGCCGAGAAAGGAGAGCAAAAATGGCGAAAAACAACAAGGCGGATATGAGTTGTGCAAGGGTTAAAAAGTACACCGCTTCTGATGTGAGCAAGGCAGAAAGGCACAACGAACGCAAGAATGAAACCTATGAAAATATGAATGTGATTGAGGAACGCATACCCTATAATGTGCATTTCAAAAAGCCTTTTGCCCCGACCTATATGGAACAATTAAAGCAGATGGAAACTGACGGTATGGTGTCGTTTCGAGGGCTGAGGAAAGACGCAACGCTGTTCAATGAGATTGTGATTGATGTGAACACAATGTACTTCGAGCGTAACGGCGGCTACGAATATGCAAAGCAGTTTTACGAAGAAGCATTCCATTTTATCGAGGAAAAATTCGGTGCTGATAATGTCATATCGGCTGTTATGCACGCTGATGAAATCAATGTAGCGGCAACCGAGGAACTTGGAAAAGAGGTTTACCACTATCATCTTCACGCTATGGTTTTGCCTGTGGTGGAGAAAGAAATCCTATGGAGCAAGCGTTGCAAAGATGAAAAACTGCGAGGAACGGTTAAGGAAGTTGTTCATCAAATCAGCCATTCAAAGAAATGGAAATCGGATATTCCGCTGACCGACGAAAAAGGCAATCCGCTTCTCAGAAAGAACGGAAAACCGATGTTCCGAGCTTCATACAGTATTCTGCAAGATGAATTGTTTAACCATATGACGGAGCAAGGCTTCAAAGGCTTTCAGCGTGGCGAATACGGAAGTACAGCAGAACACCTGACTTCCCTGCAATATCAAATCAAGCAGGACAAGGAACGCTTGGAGAAGTTGCAGAAGCGCATTCAGCGTGAACAGATAAAATATGAGCCTGCCCGTAATGTTTCTAAAACCTATAACGAGATTGACCGTATGGGGCAGAAAACAATCACAGGTAAAATGGCAATCTCCAAAGAGGATTATTCTGAGCTTACTGCCCTTGCCAAAGAGGGCATTACAAGTCGTGCGGAAATTAGCGAATTAGAACAGAGTGCCAACTATTACCGACAGAAATATTTTGACTGTGCAAACGCACTCGAAAGAATGAAAACTAAATACAACGAACTGAAAGAAAAGTGCAGACCTTTTCTTCAAGCGTTGGAGCATTTCCCCGAAGTTGCTAAACTTTTTACCGAAAAAGTGAAGCAACTTTTTTCTTTTAAGGAAGCACAGGAACGAGCCGAAAAAGAAGCAAGGGAAAAAGAACGACAGGAGCGTATCAAGGCTCGAAGAAACAAGCGTGGTATGGAAAGATAACCATTTCCATTATACTCACGACTTAATGACTTCTTGATATATTGAAAATCTGCGGTTACTGGGTGCTCTAATGTGAATGCCCAGCAATCAAATTTTATGAAAGAGAGGAACTGACTATATGAAAGAACAGAAATATTCTTATTCACAGCGAATTGGAAAGACAACATTCATCGTAAATGTAAAGCAGTCCGAAAGTGCCAAAAAGCCTTTGAATACGGTGTTTCAGGACATCTGCAAGCACGAGGTTTTGGGCGGCTTTTTTACGGACAAATCGTTTAATTTAGAAAATCCACAAAAAGTATCTTGACAAACTCGACCCCGAGGGAACAGGATACCGGGCAAAGACAAGATTTGCAAAATTCTTCAATCTGCCGGAGCTGATTGCACTTTTCAAGGAGAGTGCGGATATCCAGACACCGGATATGTTAAAGCTGCCTGTGCCGGAAGCAGAATATGAGAACGTGGTGCTGAAACCCAGCGAATATCAGAAAGAGATGGTAACATCGCTGGCAGATCGGGCGGAGGCAGTGCGTAACAGACTGGTAGAGCCGCATCAGGATAATATGCTCAAGATTACCAACGATGGAAGAAAACTGGCACTCGACCAGCGTCTGATCAACGATATGCTCCCCGATGAGGAACATTCCAAAGCAAAAACCTGTGTGGATAAGGCATTTGAGATTTGGGAAGATACCAAAGGGGAGAAATCAGCACAGCTTATTTTCTGTGATTTATCGACACCGAAAGGAGATGGTACATTTAATGTCTATGAGGATATAAGAAATAAACTGATGGAAAAAGGTGTTCCCGCAGAAGAAATCGCCTTTATACATCAGGCAAATACGGAGCTTAGGAAAGCGGAGCTGTTCAGTAAGGTAAGAAGCGGACAGGTTCGTTTTTTATTGGGTTCTACTGCAAAAATGGGAGCCGGGACAAACGTGCAGGACAGACTGATTGCTCTGCACCACCTCGATGTACCGTGGCGTCCGTCTGATATTGAACAGCAGGAGGGGCGTATTTTGCGGCAGGGCAACAGGAATCCAAAGGTTAAGATTTTCCGGTATGTGACAGAGGGAACATTTGACAGCTACTCATGGCAGCTTATCGAGAATAAGCAGAAATTTATCGGTCAGATTATGACAAGCAAATCTCCGGTGCGAAGTTGTGAGGATGTGGACGAAGCAGCACTTTCTTATGCAGAGGTTAAGGCTCTGGCAACGGGGAATCCCTATATAAAAGAAAAGATGGATTTGGATATTCAGGTCAGCAAGCTGAAACTGATGAAAGCCAACCACACCAGTCAGAAATACCGTCTGGAGGACAACATTGCAAAGCATTATCCACAGCAGATAACCATTCTGAAGGAGCGTATCAGTGGCTTGCAGGCAGATATTCAGACTGCAAAAACCAATCTCCCAGCAGATAAGGAGTTTTTCTCTATGAGGGTCGGGAATAAGGTCTATACGGATAAAAAAGAAGCCGGAACTGCACTTGTGGAGATGTGCAAAGAAATCAAGAGCGTTAATGCTCCGGCAGTCATTGGAGAGTATGCAGGCTTTAAAATGGCGGTGTCCTTTGATTCCTTTAACCATAAATTCGTTATGAACATCAAAGGACAGCTCAGTCATAATCTGGAGATTGGTGTTGACCCGCTGGGTAACATTTCCCGTATCAACCATGCGTTGGAAGCCATGACAAAGGAACTGGCAGAAGCATCCACAAAGCTGGAGAATGTGGAGCGTCAGCTTGAAACAGCGAAGGTAGAGGTTACAAAGCCATTTGCACAGGAAGCAGAGCTTTCAGAGAAGTTAGACCGCCTTTCTGCCTTAAATGCCCTGCTCAATATGGACGAAAAGGGAGATGACGGAATAGGTATGGAAGATGATAAATCGGAACTGGGTACTGAGCAGGTGGCAGATACCAGAAAACCGTATCCCATAGAAAATACCCGACATAATTATGCTGTGGAGAATGGAAATCCGCAGGGAATGAGGCTCACAGCAGCGATGGCGGATAAGCCGGCACAGAGGGTATCCTTGAAAGAAAAGCTTGAGACTATGAAAGTAAAGGCTGCGGGGAATAATATAGAAAATTCCGTGCAAAGAGATAAGGGGAAGGAGGAGTATTTGTAATTATTATATTTCTTTTTATGCAAATATGAAATATAATATTAGTTCAAGGGAAATATAGTGATAGAGCGATTTGGAAAAAGCTAAAGAGAAATGGAGACAACGTAATACATAAAAATGGAAATTGAATTTGTCAGACACTGTCTGACAAATTCGGAAAGGATATATTATGAATGATTTAGAGCAGACAAATATGCTTCAGCCATTGGTGGATGAGATTGAAACAGCAGTTTCAAATGCCAAAAAAGAGATAGCTGAAAAAGTAAACAGTGTAATTACAGAGACGTATTGGAAAATCGGAAAATATATTGTTGAGTTTGAGCAGGATGGAAATGTTAAAGCAGCATACGGTTCAAAATTATTAACAACACTCTCGCATCAATTAACTTTGCGATTGGGACGAGGATACAGCCGCCCAAACCTCAACAATATGCGGAAGTTTTATCTTTGTTATGAGAATTGTCAGACGGTGTCTGACAAATTGACATGGTCGCATATTTGTGAGCTGATAAAGATTGATGATGAATTAGAAAGAAGTTTTTACGAAAAAGAATGTTATAAGGAAAAGTGGGATGTAAGAACACTCAGGCGACAGATGGATTCCGCTTTGTTTCTTAGATTAGCTACAAGCAGAGATAAAGAAGGAATTCTGGCACTTGCCAGAGAGGGAATTACTTATGACAAGCCAGAGGATGTTATCAAGGATACTTACACATTAGAATTTTTGGGACTTCCGGAGAAAGAGCGTTATAGTGAGGAAGACTTGGAGCAGAAAATAATAGATAATCTCCAAAAATTCTTGTTGGAATTAGGAAAAGGATTTACCTTTGTGGGCAGGCAGTATCCCTTAACTGTAAACAATATTCATTACCATGTGGACTTGGTATTTTACCACAGAATTTTGAAATGCTTTGTGCTGATTGATTTAAAGAAAAATTCCGTCCAGCATATAGACATCGGTCAGATGAATATGTATATGGGGTATTTCGCAAAAGAAGAAAATATGGCAGATGATAACCCACCGATTGGCATTATCCTGAGTCATAACAAAGATGAACTGCTTGTAGAATATGCAACTTACGGTATGGACAGCAATTTATTTGTTTCAAAATATGAATTGTATCTGCCAAATCGCAATGAACTCCAAAAATTAGTGAACAATATTTTAGAGAAGGATACAGAAAAGAAAGAAGAGTAATAAAAAAGCAATCTAAAAAAGATGCAAATTGAATAGGCATATCGAAAAAGACAATCAGAGATGGTTGTCTTTTTTGCGTGGAAAAAAGAAAGGACAATCGAATTATGGAAGATAAAAATACCGTTTACATGAGTGAAAAGCAAAAAGTCAAAGAGATTACGGATAAGCTGGAAGCTGGTTTGAAAGAGCTTTTTGAGAGTGAAAAATATAAAAGCTATCTCAGTACCATGTCAAAATTTCATAATTACAGTTTTAATAATACGCTGCTGATTGCCATGCAGAAGCCGGAAGCTACGCTGGTGGCAGGTTATCAGGCGTGGCAGAAGAACTTTGAGCGGCACGTCAATAAAGGAGAAAAGGCAATCCGTATTCTTGCACCAGCTCCTTATAAAATCAAAGAGGAACGTGATAAGTTAGACCCTGTAACGGGAGAAATGATGTTTGATGAAAACGGTATGCCGCAGAAAGAGGAAACAGAGGTTACCATTCCTGCCTTTCGTGCGGTATCTGTTTTTGATGTATCGCAGACGGATGGCAAGCCTATTCCGGAACTGGAAGTGAATGAGCTGTTATCTACGGTGGAGGGATATGAGGATTTTGTCCAGGCGCTTATGAATATTTCTCCTGTTCCGATTGCATTTGAAGATATTCCCGGCGATTCCAAAGGGTATTTCAGTACAGCAGAAAAACGGATTGCTGTTCAGGAAAATATGAGCGAAAGCCAGACTTTGAAAACAATGGTGCATGAGGTGGCTCATTCCAGGCTGCATGATAAAGAAGTTAATCAGAGCATGGATATTCCGGTAAAGGACAGGAATACAAAGGAAGTGGAAGCGGAGAGTGTGGCTTTTACAGTGTGCCAGCATTTCGGTATAGATACATCCGATTATTCCTTTGGATATATCGCAGGCTGGAGCAGCGGCAGGAATATGAAAGAGCTGAAATCTTCCCTTGATACAATCCGAAAGACAGCTTCAGAACTGATTACAGGCATTGAGGGGGCAATGCAGGAGCTTCAGCTTAACCGGGAGATGGAGCAAGAACATGGAAAGGAAAGCATTCTGCTGGTACATAACGAGGATTTTTCAGAATACAATCTTGTCAGTGTCCGTGGAATGGACAGTGCAGAACTTATATCCGCTCTTTCTACCATGAATGAAGAGGATAAATCGAATATATCATCTTATCTTGAAAGCAAAGGAGCATGGACTACCGAACTTGCTGACGAGCAGACGGAAGAAGCGGAGGAATATCATATTGATGTCCGCTATAACATGGATACAGACGAGCTTATTGATGTAAAGGAAAGAATGGAACACCCCATTGATACCAATTTATCTGTCATGGGGCAGGCAGAACAACTTATCAATCAGTTGGAAGCAGAAAAAAATATTTTCACGTCTGAGGAGCGAAATCTGATTGTAAATTATGCCTATAAACTTGATGATATGAATAAAACAAGGGAACTTGCAGAGAAACTGGCATATAGGGAGCAGTATGCCCAACAGGATGTGGCATTGACCATAATTGATGCAAAGGCGGAGATTGATGCCCTGCCTGATCCGATGATTGGTTTGTCGGAAATGAGGGAATATGGCTATCAATGGAATGAAATGCTGCCATTAACACAAGAGAAAGCATTGGAATTATTTGAACATGATTTGCCTGTATATTTGCTTCATACTGACGGTGCGGAATCATTGGCAGAAAGCAGGGAGCGTATAGAAGAGCATGAAGGTATCTTTGGGGTTGAAAAGGAAACATGGAATAAAGCATTGAAACAGCAGACTAAGATTACACTTATCTTAATGGACGAACAGGAGCGAGAATATACATACCCGTATCCAGTTGTGGCTGTCGATATAGAAGAAATGGGTGGGGATAGAACTGCGGTATTCAAGACCTCAGAGCCTATTTCAGATACTGATGTGGCAGAAATTCATAATGCTTTTTATGGAACTGATTTGGAATTTGAAATAGAAAAAGAATTAGGTATCACATGGGTGGAATCTATTAACTATGAGGACGGATCTGTTATTACACCTGAAATGGCAAGAAAAGAGCAGCTCCTATATGCTAGTACTGATAAATATGGAATTTATCAATTAAAGCCTAATCCGGAATTAGATTCCTTACGTTTTGAGGGGACGGAATCCTTAAAGCGTATGGGCATTACAAAAGATAATTTTGATGCAATTAAACCAGAGAATTATACACTTTTATATGTGGGCGAATTATCTGAACTGCAAAAAGAGACGCAGGGGGCAACTTTAGAGGCAATCTTTGAAAAATTCAACCTTGACCACCCAGAAGATTTCAGAGGACATTCGCTATCTGTCAGCGATATAGTGGTGCTTCATCAGAACGGACAGAATACGGCTCATTTTGTGGATTCTTTTGGATATACGGAAATACCGGATTTTTTACGGGAGCAGACACCGGAAAAGGAAGAAATGCAGGACTCTTCTGGACACAATGTCCAAAAGACAGAACCGGAAATAGATGGAGATGAAATCATTGATCTTGGCGATGAAACAGAACAGGTGCTTGCGGAAATGAAAAAAACTTTGGAAAGTGAACAGGAAACAGAACTGGCATTTTCTATTGCAGACCGTTTTATCAGCATTCAGGAAGTGGATGGCGGTTATGATTATTCCATTATGGGAGCTGATTATAAGGAGATTGACGGAGGAATTTATGATAATCCTGATGTGACGATAAGGGAAGCCTTGCATGATATTTTAGAGGATTTGAAGTCACAGCCGGATTACAATGGTGCAAAAGGAAATATCCAAAGAGAAGATGAACTGATACCGATGGATTATGATGGACTGATGGAAAAAGCAGAGGAAGCAAATCGTATTATTCCGGAGAGTACACCAAGCAGTGTGGTGGCAGATTTTAAGGCAAAGACCGGGGAATTATTCCACGATATTAGTGAAATGAATCCGGAAGAAATCGAGGAAACTGTGAAATGCCATGTGCAGGCGAAGATTGAAGAGTATGATATTAATGCAACAATCGTGGATGTTGCTGTAACAGGAAGCAGATGCAGGGGATTAGAGCATGAAGGTTCTGACCTTGATGTGGTGGTGGAACTTTCCACAGCGGAACGGGAGGACGATTTATTTAATGCCTTTAATGAGGATGGACTTCATATCGGAGAAGTAAAAGTTGACATCAATCCAATTACAGCCCAACGAACAGGTACGCTGGAATCCTATCTGCCACAGATGGAAGAATATTTGGAGGGCGTCAGACAGGTAAGAGAGCAGGAAAAGGAGAGCGCAGAAGTAACTTTAACTGTTTCGGAATGTGGAGAATTTCATAATCTTGGTGAGTGTTATGAGAATATTCCTACGGTGGATGAAGCTATAGCAATCTGGAAGCAGATACCTTCAGAGCGGATGAATGGTATTCCGGCAATCGGAATCAATATCCTAGGGAGAGGGGCGGAACCCTTCGAGGATTACGAGATTGATGTTTTATCTGGAAAGAGGATTGACCTTGGGGTTTTGGACTATGTTCCTGATATTAAAAACAATCCGCAGGCAATGGAAGTCATTACGGAACTGGTGGCTAAATTGCCCGATATGGAGATAGATGGCGTGATGAGTGAAGAAATGGAAGCAAGAGTGTGGGAACTGCGTATGCCGGACTTGCCACAAGAGGAACAGCTTGCAGTAGAACTTGACCGACTTTCCTACGATTATGATACTGTACTGTATCACGATAGTACAAGAAATATGACCGAGAATGTATCAGAGCTTGCAGAATCCATAAAACAGGGCGATACCGGACATTTAACAACGTGGCTTGCAGACATTATTTCGGAGGGAGCTGTACCAGAGGAAATAAAACGAGCAACGGAGCTTCTGGAAAAACTGACAGAGTATAAGCCGCTTGCCAAGATTGAGGAGGCAGAAGAACAGAATTATAATATGATTGATAATGTGCTGAATAATGGTGTTGGGGAGAAAGCCCAAAGGGAAGAAAATAAGAGAATGGAGGAGAAGCCTACGGTAAGGCTTTCCTTAAAATCCCGTCTTGCGGAGAAAAAATCACAGGTAGAAGGGCAATCGAAAGAACATGATGTTCAAGAAAATGAAAAGAAAAGTCAGAGGGAGATGTAAGTGATGAATAAGAGATTTACCGTAGAAGAGAGTAATTTAATCAGTATTTTTATGGAAGAAGGTATAGATTCAGATGTGGGAGGCAGAAAAAATGTCATAAATGGTATCAATAAGACACTGAAACATCTGGAGGATGATGAGATGGTTGAATTGTCATTATGTGTCCTTGCAAAATTAAAGGAATTGACGGATCATGAATTTATGAAGATGGAGTTTGTAGCGGCAGAGTAACATCAAACGTAAGGCAGAACATGGCTTTTGGTGGCTGTGTTCTGTCTTTTTGAATAAGAACTTGACTGATAAATATTACGGGTGTAATATTTATAACGAAAGGGAGTAAATTTTTTTGCTTCAAAATCTTACATTTGTAATATATAAGCGTAGTACATTGATACGAATAAGAAATGGAGGTAACGATGAAGGCAAAACATAGAACCAAAAGAATACAAAGATATAGAAAAATGTTGGGCATTATAGTGTTAATGTTAACAATTACTTTGATTGGAGTAGTTGTGAGTGCAACAGTATTATATAAAAGAAAAAATGCGTGTAAAACACCAGATACTATCTTAGTAGAGTATATGATGCATATTCCAAAACAAGAATACGAAGAAATGTATGCAATGATTGATTTGGAGTCATCTGGATATATCAGTAAGGAAGATTTTCTGAAGAGAAATTCCACTATTTATGAGGGAATTGAAATGCAAAACATGTCGATAAAAAATGTCGAGTATGTGGAGGAAGATAAAAAAGTAACATATTTGACTTCGTTTGATACAGTGGCAGGAACTATCAGCTTTGAGAATGAGGCATTTTTTATAAATGGAGAAGAAGGATATAAATTGGTTTGGGATGATTCCATGATTTTTCCTAATCTGACTTCTGCAGATAAAGTAAGAGTTTCTACTACACAGGCAGAGCGAGGAGAAATTCTGGATAGGAACGGACGTGTCCTTGCAGGAAAAGGTACAGCATCTTCAGTTGGAATTGTTCCGGGCAAGTTGGAAAACAGAGAGGAAGCAATCGCACAGATTGCAGGACTATTGGAAATCACAACGGAAGCGATAGAAAAGAACCTGTCTGCAAAGTGGGTAAAGGATGATTCTTTTGTACCTATTAAAACGATTCCAAGAGTGGAAGAAATTGAGTTAATGTCTATCAGTCCAGAGGAAGAAGTTTTAAAGGAGAAAGAAAGGCATGATAAGTTGCTGGAGATTCCCGGAGTGATGATATCTGATGTTGAAGTGCGTGAATACCCATTAGGGGAAGCCGCTGCGCATTTGGTCGGGTATGTTCAAAGCGTTACTGCGGAAGATTTAGAGGAACATGCAGGAGAAGGTTATACAGCCAATAGTGTAATCGGCAGAAGCGGAATGGAGGGCTTGTTCGAGAAAGAACTGAAAGGCCAGAACGGTTGCAGGATTTACATTGTAAATTCGGAAGATAAAGAGAAGGAGGAACTGGCTTGTATCCTGGTACAGCATGGGCAGGACATCCGGCTTACGATAGATACTGATTTGCAGGTTTCCTTGTACGAACAGTTTAAGGAAGATAAAAGCTGCTCGGTAGCCATAAATCATTATACCGGAGAGGTATTGGCTTTGGTCAGCACACCGGCTTATGACAATAACGATTTTATTATGGGATTATCGAGTGAGCAGTGGACTGTACTTAACGAGGACGAGAATAAGCCAATGTATAATCGGTTCCGGCAAGTGTGGTGTCCGGGATCTACCTTCAAACCAATTATAGCTGCGATTGGTTTACAATCAGGAGCAATCGATCCAATGGAAGATTACGGGAACGTAGGATTAAGTTGGCAAAAAGATGCATCGTGGGGTTCATATCATGTAACAACGCTTCATGCGTATGAACCAGTCATTTTAGAGAATGCCTTGATTTATTCTGATAATATTTATTTCGCAAAAGCAGCATTAAAGATTGGATCGGATGAGTTGGAGAATTCTTTGATACGGCTTGGTTTCAATGAGGAACTACCATTTGAGATTAAGATGGCAGAATCTCAGTATTCCAATACAGAAGGCATTGAAACTGAAATACAGTTAGCTGACAGCGGTTACGGACAAGGACAGATTTTAGTGAACCCGTTGCATATGGCATGTATTTATTCTGCTTTCTGTAATGAGGGAAATGTAATAAAGCCTTATTTGGTATATCAGAATGAAGCGGAAGTTGAGTATTGGATTCCGGGTGCCTTTTCTAACGAGACAGCAAGTCGTGTATTGGAAGGAACAAAGAAGGTTGTGAATGATTCTAATGGAACTGGATATGCAGCCCATCGAGATGACATTCTTTTAGCAGGAAAAACAGGTACGGCAGAAATAAAGGCATCGAAGGATGATACTTCGGGTACAGAATTAGGATGGTTTGCAATTTTTACAGCAGAAGATACGGAATGTCCTATATTGATTATCAGTATGGTAGAAGATGTGAAAGGAAGAGGAGGAAGCGGATATGTTGTTAAGAAAGACAGTCTGGTTCTGGAAGAGTGGTTTAGCAGTCATTAGTTTTGTACTGATGTTTAGTATTTCGGGGTGTAGCGATACACCACCGGAAGAAGATACAGTTTCGGAAACAGTAATTGATGTTCAGGACGTTTCAGAAGAAGAACAGGAGAATGAAGAAGAAATTATAAACATCTGCATAGATCTTTATGACAAGGCAGCAGAGGAAAATAAGTTAGATGATTTGGAAATAATTCGGAGTATTGTAAATCGTCTTGGAGAAAACGAGTATCCTGCTGTTGACAGCAGAAATCAAGTGAATATGACGGAAGCGGAGCAGGTACTGGAATTTTGTGAAAAGGTGGATGCACAGGAAGAAGCAGATATAACGATTCTTGAAGTCGGCTATTTGGGCGGATTTGTAAAATACGATTTGCACACAAAAGACGGAAATGTAGATGTGGTCAGAAGCTATTATGGATACGAAAATGGAGAAATACAGAAAGAAGTTACTGGGAGGTATCAAGCAGAGTATTGGAATTATACAGAAGAAGGTTACCTGATGTTTTCTGGTGTCTGGTTTTCAGAAGAATTATACGTTCTTACATTGAGTGGAGCAGAGGAGCATACCGCATTACGAGTACAGCCATTGGATGAAACATATAGGGAACTGAGTCGGAAATATCTTCTTCCAATCAGCTTTGAACAGAATAATATGTTTATTGTGGATTGGAGTGAAGAAGATTTTGGGGATTTGAATTTCTATGATATGTATGACATTCTTTATCCAAAAGTGAATGGTCAGTATGTTCCTTATGTTGCAGATGACAATTTGTCAGTCAGTGCAGTTTATCGGATTCCAAAAGAGGAATTTGAAAGCGTTATTATGAAATATTTCAATATTGATAGTGAAACGCTGCAATCCAAAACTGTCTATGATTCGGAGGATTCGACCTATGAATACAAACCGAGAGGCTTCGAAGAAGTAGAGTATCCGGAATACCCATATTCAGAAGTAATCGGGTATACGGAGAACAGTGATGGAACAATTACACTTACTGCTAATGTGGTATTTCCATATTCGGGAAATTCCAAAGTATATGCCCACGAGGTTGTGGTTCGTCCTTTGGAGGATGGCGGGGTACAATATGTATCCAATCGAATTATACCCTCCGAGGATAATTCTGAGGAAACATGGCATACGCCACGGTTGACGTTAGAAGAATGGGAAGAATTATACGGAGGCGAATAATGGAAGATGTGAAATGGCTGCTTAGAAGATGTGGTCTTCCGATTTTGCTGCTGTTGATTTTCGTAATAGCCGGAGTGGTCTGTTGGGGAGAACTGCATACAGAAAAGCAAAAGGTGGCAGAAGAAGTATGGGAGCCACCTGTAGAAATCGAAAATAGCGAAGCAGAAACAGAAGAAGCCGAGAATGCGGAAACTTCCACAGAGTCAGCATATTGGTTTATTCCGCAAGCCAGTGATGATCTCCTTACAGAAGAGGAGAAGGAGCAACTGCAGAGTACGGTTTTGTCAGCAGCAGAATCGGTCAGAGAAATCTATAAGGATATTGTAATTGCAGATGCACCAAGCTACTCTTCCGGTATTGGCGAATTTACCAAAGAGCAGAGGAAAGCTGTGGTGGAGCAATTGGGCAGAACCGGTCTGGTAAGTGTTGAAGAAGATACTGCTATGCAAAATCATGAAGCAATCGAAGCATTTTATGCAGATTACCTGGATGGACAAGACTCGATGGTTACGGTATTTGAAGTACAGAGAGATGGGCTGATTGGAGCAGTTACCTTTATCTATCGGAAAGGTGAGTTGCAGACCTATTACATAGGAATTCGGTGGAGAGAAGGTGGTATGCCAGAAATACAGGGAACTTCGGTAAGTAATGTGGCTGAGATTAAACTGACCGAAAAAGGATATTTTATCTACGCATATGAATATGTGATTGCACATGCAAGTTTGAGACAGTATTGGAGAATAGAACCGCTACCAGAAGACTGCCGGGAATTAACGCAAGAATACATATCAGGACTAAGTTATGTGAATTACAATCTGCTCGTTACCGATTGGGATAGCAGCAATGTGGAGGACATTCTGATGCCTTGTATGTATGAAGATGTTTATAGGATTTCTACGGGGGAAAATCTGAAAACTGAGGGTTGGAAGATTCCGGCAGAGGAATATGAAAGGATAATGACTACTTATTTTCCGGTATCGGTAGAACAGTTGAGAGAGCATTGTGGATATGATGAGGGCAGCAATAGCTATGAATATGAGATGATTTATGCCAGTCCATACCCACCTTTCGGAGAAGTAGTTGACTATACCCAAAATGCGGATGGAACGATTACACTTATCGTGGATGGAGTATGGCCGGATTATAATTCTGATCTCGCTTTTCGGAATACGGTTGTGGTCCAGCCATTTGAAGACGGAACTTTCAGGTATCTTTCCAATTCTATAGAACAAATAGAGTTGGAACTGCCGCCAATAGCAAAAGCACATTAAATTTGCTTTGAAAGAAAGGATGATATTATGGCATTAAAGAAAAAAAGCATTTTGCTGATTATGGCATTTCTGATTGGATGCTTCGTATGTGCCTGTGGAAAAGAAGATAGTATTGTGGATGAATCTCTTGTGGAAGATACGGAAGATGTATCTTCCACGGAGGAGATAAAAAGTGCCGAGGAAGAGGCTGCAGAACAATGGGAAAAGGGCTACGACCTTCCGTTAGATGAACAGGAAAGGGAAGAAGCTGAGACTGACTGTAAAAAGCAGATGGAACTTTATCTTGACATTTATGAAACTGCAGATAAAGGGATAGCATCTAATGTTGCTTTGGATGATCAAACAGTTTTGGAAATGCAGAGGAAGCTAAAGGATGCAGGATGTCCGGTTACAACAATGGTAACATATTCTAACATGGAGAATTATGAAAGTGTTGACAGTTTTCTGAAAGAATGTATGGAAGGGAAAAGTGGTTCTGCAGTAATTTATGAAGTCCACAACGATGGTGGATTGGGCAGAATGAAATTCATTTTTGATGGAACAGATATGTATGTTGTAAGTGCAAAAGGAATCTGGAATGCTGATAATAAGCCGGGGATTTCATACATTTCCTATACAAGACTAAAAGAGTGGAAATATACAGATAAGGGATGGTTCTGCTACGAGTTGTGTGTGCCGGAGCCACCGGAGGTCAGTGAAATTGTGGATGGAAGCAGCGTGATTAGAATAAAACCTATGACAGAGGAACAGCGAGAGATGTCTGAGCGCCTCGTCTTGGGACTTGGATATCAGGGACAGAACCTTTTGTGTTCCAACTGGAATACGGAAAATATGAGTGAATTGGATTATAACGGAATGTTTGAATATCTGTATGGAATGAAATATGGAGAAAAGTTCAATTCCGAAGATTATCCAAATGGTATTCCAAAAGAAGAATTCGAAAGTCTGATTATGGAATATCTTCCGATAACAGCGGAGCAGATACGAGAGTACGCAGTATTTGACGAGGAAAACCACACATATGATTGGGCTCGATTAGGATGTGGAAATTATGCACCTACTTTCTTTGGAACTTCTTTGCCAGAGGTCACGGATATCAAAGAAAATGATGATGAGACAGTCACGTTAACGGTGGAGGCGGTTTGTGATATGGTTATTTGCGATGATGCAGTCATAACCCATGAACTTACGGTAAGGTTTGCAGAGGATGGCAGTTTTCAGTATTTGGGGAATAAAATCCTAAATGACGGAATTATGCAGATACCCGATTATCAATACCGAATTAAAGAATGATTTGATAATAGTTGTGTTTTGTGGTAATCTTACAGATGTAAGAAAAGGAAGGAGGACACATGAAGAAATTAAAACTAGTTGGAATATTGGCAGCAGTTGTATTAATAGGCGGTGTGATTTCAATTCCGCTTATAAATAACCACACTGCTTATAAAGTGGAAAAGAAATTATGTGAAACACCACTGCCAGAGAAAACGGAATTGATAGAGTCAATATCACGGGCAGGGAAGCTGACAGGTAACGGAAATGGAATGCAGTATTTCGGAGCAATTCTAATTCGAAGTGACTTGTCTTTGGAAGAATTGGATGCTTACTATTCAAGGTACAGAAGTAATGAGTGGGAATGTTTGGTGAAAATTCAGGAAGGGCAGTCCATTGAGGGGATTGATCACGGGACACTACAATTTGCGGAAGAAATAAAGGACAGGGGTTATTACATTGTATATTCTTGGGGAAGTGAAAATTCTCTATTGGATGAATTGGATATACGTGGACACTAAAAACGAGATGGAGACAAATTATGAAGAAAATTTCTAATATATGTGGTTTTATTGGAATTGCTATATATGCGGTGCTGATGATTCGCATTTCAAATCTATGTCAATACGGTGGGACGAAAGTGGACTTGATTCCAATATTGATTTTGGGTGTTGTTCTTATAGCAACAATCATTTTTGGAATTGTTAGCAGTAGAAAAGAAGAAAAAATTGAAAAAGGTAAACTGTTCTGGGGAAAATGTATTGTAGTTGTTGCCCTGACCATTTTGTTTGGAGGCAGGATTATTTATTCGGCAATCCCTTATAATGGTGCATTGTCATGGAAGATTGACGAATGGCGTAACCAAAAGAAAATTGAACTTACTCATACCAACTTCTTTGAGACAGGTGTAGAAGGAATCTTGGAAGACATTGAGACAGAGTTGGATTTACCGGATGAACTTTATGTTCAAAATAAGTTCCAGCTTTCCTTTGACAAAGATGGTGAAATTCAGAGTATTTATACTTATATGTATGGAAGATATGAAAATGGAGACGAAAATACATTCCTTATTGACTATGATGTGGATGCAGATTCAAAAATGACTGTGTGTATTAATGGAGTTGCGAGCAAATCTTACGATGATGACATGAGATTACAGCCGATGCTTGAAATTTTGAAAAACGCTGATTACAAAACAAGAGTAAATAACTGGGCTGTGGAAGGATATGCAGACGATTATGAAATTCTCTATTATGGCAAGCGGGAATTTAACACAATGGAAGGATTTGTATATCTTCAAGGTGATGTGGATGGTGACGGAGTGGACAACACAGACAATGCCATTTATTCGGAACTGAATGGTGGAGCTGTTTATGGATATGAAGTCTCGCTTCATATTCCAAGTGAATCTGAGGTGACTCCGGTACGTTATTTTATGGAACCGGAAGTGATTCCGTTAGAAACTATCATCGACAGGGAGGAAGAGCAGACTATTGATGATGCTAAAGAAACAGAATCCTGGTATGTAGATAATTCCAACGGTTCTGTATATTACTGGTTGTCTGAGAATAAAGAAATTGGATGGAGATTAGTAGTTACTGATGCGGCAGCAGGAAGCCGTTATTATGAATTGGAAAAGTCATCAGATGGTGGTGAAACATGGAATGTGATAAATGCCAATCCGTTTAACAACAAGATTGGCGTGGCACTGGGAATAGAATTTTACGATGAAAATCTTGGTGTGATTGGTATGACAGGCGCTTCACAGGATGCCTCAACTTTATATGTGACATCAGATGGCGGAGTTACTTTTACACAGATGGAATTTCCAATGGAAGAGGTTACGGAACTGCCGGATATTGCTGATGAACTAGGATACACAATCGCAGATTATGATTACGCAGAGATGCCACAAGTATCCGATGGACAATGGACTGTAATCATCAAGGCAGAATACAGCAGTTACGGAGGCTTGAGATTTACATCTAACGACAATGGAAAGACATGGATGTATGAGGGATTAAGTACAGGCGAAGGTGATTTACAATAAGAAATAAAAGATACGAATAGTGTTAAAACACAAAAAATCGGGTAAAAGATTGTACGACTGACTATGACCTTTACCCGATTTTATTATGTTTTATTTCCAGATATTCATGTCTGACAAGATAGACATGGTTATTTCAGTTGCGTTGCCTCCGGTAGCATCGCTGTCTGCACTAATGTTGGTGGCAAAAAAGTATGTATTATCTGCAGTTTCGATATAACCGATGAACCATCCGTTTACATCCTGTCCATTAACACGGCCAGTTCCGGTTTTTCCGTAGAATGTTCCGGCATCGGAAGCTGAAAGGCAGATGGCATCTTTTACTGCATTGATATTTTCAGGGGCGAAGCCGAAACTGTTATTCTGCAGCTTGGTTAAAAGTTCGACCTGTTCTATTGGAGAGATTTCCAAGGAGGATTCCATCCAATAAGAGGAGAAATCGCCACTCATGTTTTCGTTACCATATCCGATTTCTTGAACATAGCTGTAAACGTCAGAGGTTCCAAGCTGTTCGTCTACTGCTTGAAAATACCAATTCACAGAGGAGTTCATTGCAGACTGTAAGGTCTGATCTGCGTTCCATGCTTCAAATGGATAGGTTTCTCCATTCCATGCAATGAACGAATTTTCTGGTGTAATGACGCCTTCTTCCAATCCGAACAAAGCATCGTATATCTTGTAGGTGGAGTTTGGAGCAACCCGTAAGGTGGCATGCTCCATGTCATGTATACTCCATGCATCGTTTTCCAAATCGTATAAAACAAAGCTGCCTTCGTATTCTCTGAAGTATGTGGAGAGGTCTACATAGGAAATATTCTCAGAAGAGGAATCCCATTGGTAGTGGCTTCCATCTGCTGCGTATGTAGAAATAAAAGGTGCGAATCCAAGGAGAAGGACAGCAGTCAACATGAATGCAGTCATACCTTTTACTCTTTTTATAAATGTCGGCTTCTCATAAGATGCAATGTTGATAATTCTCCGTTTCATCTGCTTCATGTTTCCACCAAGACCGGCGGCAAACGGAAATGGAGTAAGTGAAATCTTTTCCGCAAAATTGATCAGTGTATTACCA
This sequence comes from Ruminococcus sp. RTP21358st1_G6_RTP21358_211008, assembly GCF_040908885.1. Classification (NCBI taxonomy): domain Bacteria; kingdom Bacillati; phylum Bacillota; class Clostridia; order Eubacteriales; family Oscillospiraceae; genus Ruminococcus; species Ruminococcus sp. RTP21358st1_G6_RTP21358_211008. The sequence continues at coordinate 7,876 of NZ_JBDGDM010000001.1, read as the reverse complement.
TAATCTGCATAATCATCCTCCTCAAGCATCTTTAAAACAGAGGTGTCACAGGCAACCTCTCTGTCATTACGCATTTCTTTCAGAGCATACCAGACAAGAGGATTGAACCAATATATTACTCCGGCAAAGTTCATTAGATAGTTGGCAATAGCATCTTTGTGCTTATAGTGCTGTAGCTCGTGTAACAGCATGTATCGCATGTCCGATTCGTTATAATCTGAGATGAGATGAATCGGCAGATAAATACAAGGTTTCAAAAGCCCCACAATAATCGGAGATTTCAAAAATGCAGTACTGTAAACATGGATATTTCTGTTAATTCCCATTTCTTTCATACATCGATGATATAGTTTTCGGACTTCCGGGTTCTGAAGGGGAAGTGCAGATTTTTTCAAGTTCTGTAAGCGGATAGAGGACTTGATTACCAATATAATCATTGCAAGGATGCCTACAAGCCATATTCCAAATAGTATGTATCCGATGCTGGATGGAGTCTCACTATTTACCGAAAGGGCAAAGTCATTCATCCAGTCTGCATTTCCGGCTGGATTGATCCCAACAGCTTCTCCTATGGCGGTTCTGGTGCCAGAAGTAGGAGAACTTTTCAGGCTACTGAGCCACGAGAGGATTTGCGGAAACCCAATTAAACGGAACGGTATAAAAGGAACTACCAACAATCCAAGTAGCAGGAACCATAGATTATACTGCATCCGGCTGGATAGGTTGACTTTGAATATCCGCTTGGCTATCAAAAGAATTCCGATGATACCGCTGATAAATACATTGCATATTAAAAAGCGTATCATAAAATCAGCCATGTTAATTACCTCCTTTTTTTGACCTCTTGGAAAGAAGAGAGCGGAGAGTGTCTATTTCCGTTTCGGACAGTCTGTCATTTTCTATATATGCAGACAGCATGGCAGTGATGTCTCCATCGTAGTATCGTTCTAGAAAAGAGTTACTTTCCTGACCGATGTATTCACTTTCTTTCACAACTGGAGTGTAAACAAACACCCGACTTTGTTTTTCATAAGTCAGAACGCCCTTGTTCACTAGACGTTTAATTAGAGTTTGTATTGTTTTTGGACTCCAGTTCGTAGTCTGTAATAATTTATCAGTTATTTCATTGGTGCTGATCGGCGCATGTTTCCATACGATTTTCATAACTTCAAATTCAGCTTCAGAAATCTGTGGTAAATCGCTCATTTCAAATCCCTCCTTAAATCTTACGGCTGTAATAAAAATATTATAGATGTTATTTGTGTAGTTGTCAATTTAAGAGAAAATAGATTGACTTGAAATCTTACTTATGTAATAATTCAAATATTACATAAGTAAGAATTTAAAAAAGGAGTGGAATCAGGATGATTGAAATTGTAAATAAAGTGCTTTGAAAATAAGAAAACCAATAGAGTCACAAGGAGTCTATTGGCATTCTTACAGAGTTGGATGGTCTTGCTTGTGCAGCAGATCAAGCAGATAACGAACCATAGGCAATAAATCCGCAGCCTCCTGTTCCGTGCAGTCATTCAGCAGGGTCAGGAGTTTTTGGAGATTTGGCTGTTGGTTTGCGTTGGCTGGGTAGAAAATCTTATCGGCGGGTATCTTCAGATATGTAATCAAAGGATACAGCTTATCATATTTGGGGTTACCACGTCCGGCTTCAATATTTAGTATGGTGCGGGTATCCATATTAAGAGTTTCAGCCAGCTTTTCTTGTGAAAGTCCGAGTTCGGTACGGGCTTCACGCACTGCAATGGCAAGAATTTGTTTTATGTCATGCATTATAATTCACCTCGATAGTAGTTTACAATACCTATTAAAACGAGTGAATTGCAATAGAATACAGTGTAGATATGGAGTGTAATACATGGATGTAAAGTATGTGAAAATACATAGAAAAAGAATAGTGAAAAGTTTTGAGATAGCAGCATATTACACACTAAGGTGTATCGCAAAGAAGTATAAAACTTCAACGCGATACACCTTTTTTGTGGGGAAATCAGAGCGTTGTAAAGTCTTTTTCCGGTTTGCGGTTTGTGGTCTGTTCCTGTCCCGGAGTCCGGTCAAGATACTGGTTCAGATTATCCAGTTTTCGGTTGAGAGCCTGTATGTCTTTTTCAGCAGATTTATAGGTTTTCTGCAAGGCTTCTTTCTTGGCATACAGAGCATTGTAATCATTACGAAACTTATCAATATCAAAATGTTTTAAGCTGATTCCAAAGCGTTTCAGCATATTTTCTGCACCGTCATGGAGCAGGAGTTCTGTTTCATGGTGGCGGAGATAAGCGTCAGGGTCTTTCGATTTCCGGTAACGGATGTGATAGATATGATTGCTCTGATATTGTTCAGCGTATTTCAATATCTGTCCTAAATCCTTTAGCTGACGTTCTGTTTCCACAAGACTGTTCCGTGCGGTTTTTGCAAGAACAGACTTACTTTCAATCTGTTTTTCAAGCTCGATGATAGAACCTGCTTTACTGTAACTGCTGGCAGCGATTTTGAGATTTTCAATCGCTGCCCAATGCTGCAGACCGGGGCTTTGCGTGAACTTTTCTTCCGAGGTGTCAATGAGCGTTCGGGAAGAATAATCCTTGATAAGAGGTTTTTTTCGGGCAGGGAATGGGACACGTTTTTGTGTCTGTGCTAAAGCCTTTGTTTCTACCCGTTCCTTAATCCGTTCTTTGGTGTATTCTGCACCCAAAGACTTTAAGCTGCCACGGACAAAATGCTCCCGGTCAAGGGGGCGGAAGGAAATGTACTTTAAGGCGTTTTCTCCAATGGTTTCGCCTTTGATTTCATAACCTTTTGCCCGTATCAGCTCCATGCACTGTTCATATGTATCAGCGTTTTGAATTGCTTCATCAATGTCCTGCTTGAGCTTGATTTTCCACGAGGTGCCATTTCTGCCGGATGTCCATTCTTTATAACTTTTACCACGCTGGTTTGTGGGAGAAATGACGGATAACTGATGCTTGGAACACAGCTCATCATTCAGGCGGCGAATGTGGTAGTAGGTCTGTTTACAGTCATGATATTTTTCGTGATTCACATTATCTGCGGCACAGAAAATGATGTGGTTGTGAACGTGACCTTTATCAATATGAGTGGAAACGATATAAGAAAATTTCCCCTCTAACAGCTTGTCGGCAAGCTCCACACCGATCTGATGTGCTTCCTTATAAGATACCTCTCCCGGAGCGAAAGCCTGTATCAGATGAAAGGCTTTGTTGGGGTCTGCCTGATTTGTTTTTGACAGAGCAAATTTGAAGTCAAAGGCAGCGGTTTCAGGACTGCATCCGAAGGAAGAAATGAGACTACTTTCATCTGTTTTTTGGGAATTACAGATATAGTTTACTGCCTTATGGACGGTTGCCTGGATAGCATGGATTTTTGTGATTGCCATACCTGTTTCATCAGCTCCTTTACTTCGTTTACATCGGCTTTATAGACATTGCCAGTAGCATTCATCCGCTTGGCAATCTGGTTCAGATTATTGCCGATACGGGCGAGCGTGGTGTTGTATTCCCGCAGGTGTTCGTAGTTTACATCGTAGACATAGCCATACAAAATCAGATGCCGAATAAATGCGGATTTGCTCTTCATGCCGGAGGCTTTCCATTTCTGATCTAAGATGTATTGCTCGTCATCGCTGAGATAGATTTTAAGTTCATTTTGTCTTTCTCGGTTTGCCATTGCAGTATCAGTCCTTTCCTTATTTGTATAAAAGATTTTCAAATATGCCGTAGCCGGCGGTTGTTTTTTGCTTTTAGGGGGACAGGGGGATATGCCCCATGCAAGCCAATTTCTGCAAGTTTTCACTTGGTAGAAATTTGCGGAAATGGTGCCTGTGAGGGAACACAGGCAGTGCTTGCTATTCTTCTGCAAATTACCCGTAGGGAATTTGCGTGTTGCGTGAGTATAGGCGAGCGGTTTGCAACACAGTAGGGCGTTACCGCCCTTGTTATGGATAGCGTTGATAATTCGACTTTGCAGTTGGGCAGAAGCAATAAAAAAACTGCCACGGTTCATAAGGGCATTGATTGCCCGTAAAAACTCCATAGCAGTTTGTGTGACTTTTTATGATTTTTGATTCTATCCATAATGATTTTATCAATGGGAAAGGGGAAAGTCAATGGCTGGAGAGAGATAAAAGATTTACAGAGAAATTTAGGGGAATAAGCAAAGATACTGCATATTCTGCATTTAAAATTAGAATTGGAAAACCAGAAGAGAGGGGGTGAAGCATGAATACCGTACATCGTAGAACGGAAATAATCAATATTCTTATTATCAGACGACATACAACAGCGAATGAATTGGCACAGGAATTTGGCGTTTCCATTCGCACGATACAGTATGATATTCAGGCTTTAACTCCGGTTTATCCGATTTATACAAAACAGGGAGAGAACGGAGGAATTTTTATAAGAGAGGATTACAAGCCTTATGCCAATTCGCTGACACCTATGGAAGTAGCTGCCTTGCATGAATTATATGATTGGACGGAGGGCATACATAAAAAAGTTTTATTTCAAGTCCTAAGAAAATATGGACCGGATAAATTACAACTTTGATCTTGTCATTCTGATAAAGCACATAATTTTTACAGAACCGTTCATAGCAGACGGAAGTGTGCTTATGTGCTTTTTAGGCTGACAATTTCAGCTTTGATTTTATCCAAAATGCAGACGATGTCTGCGATTGTACCTTGACAATTTCATAAACCAATGCGTACAGGACGTGTGGAATATGTGGAGCCGCTTTGAGGATACGCCATAAGACACCTGCTTTTGCCTTTGGCAGAGGTGGATACGAAGGAATATTGAAAGCAGATATTGAAGTTAAGGTGTGGAGCGAGAAATATCCGGCATAAATGTGTAGCAGTTACACGGAGGCGTTGATACATATTTTTGATAATGATACTTCCGGCTTAGTCCGGTCAGATAAGATGACGGTGCGATACCGATGTGGGTAGTGTAATGAGCTGCTACCTGTACGGATTTTTTAATATCTTCCAATAAAAGCATATTTGTTTGTTAAGTATGTTTTTATTGGCAGATATGCCATAACCATAGCAAGAGAAAAAGAACACACTTTGAAAAGGTAGGTGGAAGAATGCAGGCAAAAGTGAACACAAAAAATTTTATAAGGTATGACGAGGGTGCGGAGAGGTATTCTATGAGTAAACACAGCTTTATGAAATTGGCACAGGATGCTCGTGCTGTTTATAAAATTAACCGTATCACATTGGTAAACGTGAAGATTTTTGAGGAGTATTTGGAATCTTTTCGGGCGTAGACATGATAAGAAAGAGGAAAACGAATTATTGTATATCAAAAAGTATTTGACTTTTTGATATACAAGTAGTAAAATGAAGTCAGGTTATGAAAGGCAGGTGTTGACGGATGGCAAGAATGGGTAGACCTAAGTTAGAAAATCCGAGAAGTGAAGGTGTATTCATCCGTCTTACAAAAGATGAGCATACAGATATAACAGAGTATGCCAGCTCTCATGATCTGACCATAACACAGACGCTTGTTCAAGGATTTAGAAAGCTGCAAGAGCAGGATAATACCGAGAATGAGTAATGGCATTTGTGACCTCTTTCTTATATTGAGAGGAAGGTGGTACATAATGTCAATGTCGAGAAAAGATTCAAAAGGCAGAGTATTAAGGAAAGGCGAAAGTCAGAGGAAAAACGACGGAAGGTATATCTACCAGTACACCGATTCGACAGGTAAAAGGCGGGTCGTTTATTCAAATGACCTGTTGGAGTTAAGGGAAAAGGAAAAAGAACTTGTTCGCAATCAGTTGGACGGTCTTGAAAGCTATTGCAGTGGAAAGACAACTTTGAACTATGCATTTGACAGGTATATTTCAACGAAGTATGATTTGAAAGAACACACACGGGTAAATTATAAGTATATGTATAACCGTTTTGTCAGAGATACTTTTGGAAAAAGAATCATCAATGATATAAAGTATTCTGATGTGAAATTCTTTTATTGTTCGTTGATGAACATATTGGGGTTACAGGCGAATACATTGGATAATATTCATACGATTCTGCACCCAACCTTTCAGATGGCAGTTAGGGACAATGTGATACGCAATAATCCGGCAAGCGGTGTAATGGCAGAAATCAAAAAGGCGAATGGAAAGAATAAGGGCATAAGACACGCACTTACATTGGAACAGCAGAGAGCATTTTTGAACTATGTATCGAACAGTCCTGTGTATTGCCATTGGTTGCCACTGTTTACAGCACTTTTTGGAACGGGATGTCGCATAGGAGAAATGATAGGGCTGCGTTGGGAAGATTTGGATTATGAGAATAAAACCATTAGTATAAACCATGCGGCTATCTATCGAGTAATGGAGAATGGAAAGAGTGAATTTCATATTTCTTCGCCAAAGACAGAAGCCGGGATTCGTACTATTCCGATGATGCAGGCTGTAGAACAGGCATTTAAGGATGAATACGAAGCACAGAAAGAAACCGGTTTTAATGTGCAAGTGGTTGATGGTATGAGTGGGTTTATCTTTTGCAATAAAGACGGAATTATCCATAAACCCAGCGTAATCAACAGTGCAATCAAAAGAATTTACGAAGCCTACAATGCCGAAGAAATTATTAAGGCAAAACGGGAGAGCAGACGCCCGGTATTGATTCCTCATTTTTCGTGTCATCATATCCGACACACATTTTGCACCAGATTTTGTGAAAATGAAAGAAATCTGAAAGTGATTCAAAGTATTATGGGTCATGCAAATATTGAAACAACGATGGATATTTATGCGGAAGCAACAGATGTGAAGAAAAAGGAAGCAATTAAAGCTCTGGAAAATAATAGTGATATATTTTAGGAAGAAGTCCTTGCAAGGGGACGATTTCCAAGACAAACCTGACATCAAAAAAGTCAGAATACATCAAAATGACATTAGTTTGTTGGATTTTGGTGGACAAATATGGACTGGCGATATATAATGAAAATCGTGTAAAAAAGCGTTTATCAACTTATTTGGACTGTGGTGGATTAGCTTCGGTTATATTCCCGACAATGAGATCTCTTGATGCTGACAAGGCTTCCTCAAAGTCAAAAAATGGCACTGATTCAGCACAGGTTGCACCTGTAGTTGAAGAGAAAATTGATTTCTCCAAGGTACAGATTGAGCCGCTGTTCACTGATTATGTAGACTTTGATACTTTCAGCAAGTCAGATTTCAGAGCCGTTAAGGTTAAAGAGTGTGTTGCAGTTCCGAAGAGCAAAAAGCTCCTTCAGTTTACACTGGATGATGGAACAGGCACAGACCGCACCATTTTAAGCGGAATCCACGCATTTTACGAGCCAGAAGAACTGGTTGGCAAGACACTGATCGCAATTACAAACCTGCCGCCAAGAGCAATGATGGGAATTGAATCCTGCGGAATGCTTCTCAGTGCAATCCATGAGGAAGAGGGAGAAGAAAAACTTCACCTTCTGATGGTTGATAACCACATCCCAGCTGGTGCTAAACTGTATTAATAAAAGAATATCAAAAAATAACACTATGCTTTGTACCAATTTTCGAGAGTTTGTACCAATTTTGTACCAATCATTCGGAGATTTTTGAAGAAGTATGGTAGGATATGTGAATGGAAGAGACTGGAAATTTGAATTCTGGTCTCTTTTTTTATATCTTCAAATCTGTAGCAAGGTGTAAATATTTAGATATACTCATAGAAGGGAGAAGTGGAACCAGAGCAGGTTCGGAACATTATGGACAGTATGATAAGAAAATTGTATGACATGGAGCTGGAAGAACTGGGACGGAGCGGCTGGCAGGATGAAAAATTACTGTCAGAAGTCAGAAAACTTCTGGAAAATAACAA